>NZ_JAVJSC010000011.1 GCF_040219635.1 Pyruvatibacter sp. | reverse complement strand
GACACCGGCGATACTGGTGACACCGGCGATACTGGTGACACCGGCGATACTGGTGACACCGGCGATACTGGTGACACCGGCGATACTGGTGACACCGGCGATACTGGTGACACCGGCGATACTGGTGACACCGGCGTTGTGCCGCCGGGACCAGAGGCCCCCGCGCCTACAACGCCGGATGAGCCCGCCAGCCCCGCACCTTCCGCACCTGAAGCAGCAGCACCTTCCGACAGTTCGGACGGTAATTCGGGCGGCGGCTCGGACGGGGGTATTGATGCAGGTACAGCAGCAGCAATTGTTGGCGGCGCCGCCGCAATCGGCATTGCTGCGGCCATCATAGGTGGCGGAGATGATGCGGCAGCAGGCGGGGCCTCCGGTGCAGGCACCCCGGCCGCACCAACACCAAGCACGCCGCCGACCACCGGCACGCCATCAGCACCGGCACCGGCACCGGCGACCACACCGGCTCCAGCTCCGGCACAACCTGCGGGTGGCGCAACCACGCCAGCAGCACCACAGGCACCGGCGGCTCAGGCGCCGCAGGGTCAGGTATCGGCACCGTCAGCGCCTAGCGAGCCTGTAGCGGATGCGCCTGCGCCCCAGCCCGAACCGCAGCCGGCACAACAGTCGGGCGCAACCCTGGCCGATCAATCGGGCGCTGTTTGCACCGACGGGTTCACGGTTGCCGAGCGGCAGGCGATGGATGCGTATTACGACCGCGTGCCGCACCCGCAAGATGCGCTGCCGAACTTTATCGAGGCAGGGCTTGTTGAGGGCCAGATGATGCCGCCGGGTCTGCTGAAACGCGCCAAGCCCGTGCCATCATGGCTGCAGGGCCAGCTTTCAGAATGTGCGTCGCACACTGACGTTTTGGTGGGTGGTCACATAATGAGGTACGAAACCAATACAGGTGTCGTAAGCGGCCTTTACAAAATAGGCGGCTAGCTCAGGCGCAAGCATGAAAAAGGCCCGGACGGCTTTACCGTCCGGGCCTTGTCTTATGAATGTCCTGCGTTGACCCGTGCGCTAAAGATCTTCGCCGATCACAATCAGCTTGTCATAGGCAAGGCCCTGATCGTCGCACATGGCGCGATAAACGTTCAGAATGCTGTTGGCATCCAGAATGCCCGTCACCTGCCCGGTTTCATCGGTGTTGATATTGGGGCCGTAGATGGCAAACCACACATCGGTTTCCTCGGTATTGGTGTCCGGCACAATCAGCGTATGGACGGACCCTGCAGGCTCAAACAGGTAAGAGCCCTTGGTGTTCACAACATCGGGGTATTCGCGGTAGTGCCAGCTTCCGGTGAACGTCACCGCAAAGACCGGGCCGGTGTGGTAGTGGGTGGCCACCTGATAGCCGGGCGCGAACTTCGTGCGCAGCACCCACAGGCCCTGGGTCAGGTCCACCTGTTGCAACTGTATTTTGGTGCCGTCGCCCAGATCAACAAACGGCAGATCGTTTTCACCGATATGCAATGCTTCGCCTGAGGCCGGCGGTACGACGGGGGTCGCCATCGCGGTGATGGCATCATCGGGTTTTGTATCCATGGTGTGTCTCCGTGTGTGAAGCGGTTGCTGCTTGGCCGCACCTTAGCCATTTGCACCGCCGCTGCACAATTTTGACTTTCAGCCGACCACACACCATCTCATCAGCATGTCAGACCACCGCATCACGCAGCTTCCGCTCACTCCACAGCGCGCCCGGGCAAACCCTGCTGACGCGCTTGCAACCTGCGCGCTTTGCACCCGGCCGCTGGCTGGCAAAGTGGAAAAACATCATCTTGTCCCGCGCCTCAAGGGCGGCACGGATACGGTTCCGCTGCACGCGATCTGTCACAAGAAAATCCATTCGCTGTTCACCGAAAGCGAACTGGCAAACAACTTCAACACGGTTGAGTTGCTGACAGACCATCCCGATATTGCAGCCTTCGTTAAGTGGGTCCGCAAGCGGCCTGCTGATTTTCACAAGCGCACACGCAAGGTGGGCGGAGGCAAGGGGCGGCGATGAACAGGCTTCGTGACTGCGCCACAGACTTCGCCACAAAGGATGCGGCCCGCACCCATGTGTGGGACCGGTTGCGCGATGAAAAACTGGCCGCTTTTCCGTTTCCCCCGCATGGCCGCATTCCAAACTTCAAGGGCGCTGCGGATGCTGCGCGCCGGTTGTTCGACATTCCGGTATTTGCAACAGCCACATCGCTCAAGATCAATCCGGATTCAGCGCAAAGTGCCGTGCGCGCGCAAGCGCTGCGCCGCGGCATTGATGTGTATGCGCCAACGCCGAAACTTGCCGGGGGCTTTTGGAAGATAGAAGCCCGTGCTGTGCCCCCGGATGCCGTCCGCAAGGCTTCGGCTATGTCCACGATGGCGCGCTGGGCGAAGCAGGTGCCGCTGGCGGACCTGCCGCAGATGGATGCAATCGTGTCCGGCTCCGTCGCTGTTACGGCCAGTGGCAAGCGATGCGGCAAGGGGGCGGGCTATGCTGACCGCGAATACGGCATTTTGCTGGAGCTGGGGCACGCGCCCGTGCCGGTGGCAACCACCGTTCATGATGTGCAACTGGTGTCTGACTTCCCGCAGGTGACCACCGACGAGCCGCTGCACTGGATTGTAACGCCGACGCAGACGCTTGAAACAACCCTGCACACAGCAAACGATCAGACCGCCATCAATGGCATTGACTGGGCATCGCTCACCGACGCGGACTTTGAAGCAATGCCGGTGTTGGCGGAACTAAAGCGCCTGACGGGCCGCTGACACTCTGAGGAGTGGTACCGCCTCTTGGGTTCGAACCAAGGACCTCCGGTTCCACAAACCGGCGCTCTAACCAACTGAGCTAAGGCGGCATGTTCCTGACGGGTGCCCCGGTACAAAAACCAGACCCGATACACTCAAGGGGCCGGAAACTAACGCCCACCCCTGCCGATTGCAAGACGGTTGATTATGCCTGCTTTTGTGCCGGTTTGCCGCCCGGATAGCAACGCTGACAAGCGCATGACCAGCCGCATTCATTTCAATTTTGAACAATCCGGTTACCGGAGCCTTGAGACCTTGCGCCTAGGGTTGGCGATGCAGATTGTTCTACCTCAGTCAGGGAAACCCGCATCATGGCCCGCATCTCACAATGGGCAAGCCGTTCACTCAATGCCATTGCCGCTATCGCCTTTGTCGCCGCCGCCATCGCGATCGGCAGCAACAGCGCCGCACGCGCCGACATGCCCACCCAGCTTGCCACACCCCATGTCGCGGTGAACCATGCAGGCGTGGCTGCGGCAGGCCATGACGTGGTTGCATTTTTTCTTGTTGGCGAGGCATTGAAAGGCAACCGCGACATTACGGCCACCCATGACGGGGCCACCTATTGGTTTGCCAGCGAGGAGAACCGTGCCGTGTTCCTGACAGACCCCGCCGCTCTGGCGCCCCAATATGGCGGGTTTGGCGCCTATGGCGTGCGCGTGGGCCGCAAGATAAAGCCCGGCGCGCCGCTGACCTGGCGTGTACATGATGAAAAGCTGTTCGTGTTCATCGACGACGACACGAAACAGATGTGGATGGCTGACGAGGAGAACAGCCTGCGCATAGCCAACACGATATGGGCCAAGATACGCGCTGTACCCACCGCGCTGCTGGAAACGCCTGCCACCAACTAGCCGCGCATATCTGCCAACGGCTTGCACATACGCTGCGGGGTACTGCTAAACTCCAACCGACCATTCCTTGTCGGGCGGAACGCATGATTACTGGCACACACACGCGGATGATTTCAGCCAACGGGCTGGAGTTTGAGGTTGCCGTCGGCGAGCCGCTCCCTTCGAACGATGCAGATAGTGGCACCCGCCCGCGCAAGCTGGCGCTGCTGCTGCACGGGTTTCCGGAACTCAATTTTTCCTGGCGGCTGCAAATCCCGCTGCTGCAAAAACTCGGCTACACCGTGTGGGCGCCCAATCTGCGCGGCTATGGCAACACCAGCCGACCAGACGGTGTAGCGGCCTACGCAATGGATTGCCTGGTGGATGATGTTGCAGGGCTTGTGGATGCGGCCAAAGCGCAAGGCATCGCAGACGAAATATGCCTGATGGCACACGACTGGGGCGGAGCCATTGCGTGGACTTTCATGCTGGGCAAGGTCCGTCCGATAGACCGCTTCGTGGTAATGAACCTGCCGCACCCGA
The DNA here is from genome assembly GCF_040219635.1 of Pyruvatibacter sp. Classification (NCBI taxonomy): domain Bacteria; kingdom Pseudomonadati; phylum Pseudomonadota; class Alphaproteobacteria; order Hyphomicrobiales; family Parvibaculaceae; genus Pyruvatibacter; species Pyruvatibacter sp. The sequence continues at coordinate 48,956 of NZ_JAVJSC010000011.1, read as the reverse complement.
CGCGCTTTTTGGAAGAGTTCCGCACCTGGAAACAGTTCAAACGCTCCTGGTACGTCATATTTTTCCAGATACCCTGGCTGCCTGAAAAACTTTTAGGCGCCAACCGGGCGGATGCCATCGGCAAGGCGTTCTACAACATGGCGATTGATAAATCGCGGTTTCCCGATGACGTGCTGGATGTGTACCGGGATGCCGCCTCGAAGCCTGGCGCGCTGACGGCGATGGTCAATTATTATCGCGCCGCGATGCGCAGGCCCTCGCGCTTCAAGGGCGTGATCGATACGCCGCCGGTGATTGAAACCCCGACCCTCATGGTGTGGGGCGAAGAGGATTCAGCGCTGTGCATTGAAACAACCGACCGGATGGACCCGCTGATGGCAGACTTTACCCTGCGTCGGTTGCCCAATGTGTCGCACTGGGTACAGCAGGAAGCCCCGGAGCAGGTGAACGCCATTCTTGAGGCGTGGCTTGGCGGACACGCCGTGCCACACGCCGGCCAAGCACCACTGATTGCAGCATCAAAAGAAGCCGTTACATCATCTGCCGCCCGATAGCGCCTGCGACCAGCCGCGTCAGCCAGCGCGGCGAGGCGCGCCCAATGCTGGTGGTCATGGCATAGGCAAGGCCCGGCACACGCACCACCTCACCCTTGAGGCAGGCGTCATAACCTTCCTGCGCCACGTCCTGCACGTCAGCCACCAGAAATGCCGGAATTTTTTCGGTGCGGTCGTTTGATGTCTTGATGGTGTCGAACATGCTGGTTTCGGTGATGCCGGGGCACAGCGCCGTTACTGTCACACCGTCAGCCCTGAGTTCTTCTGCCAGTGATTCTGTCAGCGACAGCACAAACGCCTTGGTCGCCGCATACACTGCCAGCGACGGCACCGGCTGGAACGATGCAACCGACGCCACATTCAATACCCGGCCCTGACGGCGGCGCGCCATGCCCGGTACAAACAGCGCGGCAATTTCGGTCAGCGCCACTGTATTGAGGCGCACCATGGCACTCAGTGTTTCAGGCTCCTGCGATTTGAACGCACCCATTTCAAGCACACCGGCATTGTTGACCAGCACATCCACCGTCAGCCCGCGCTGCGCCACCACATTGAACAGATCACGCGCGGCACCGGGCTTAACCAGATCGGCCTGAATGACGTCGGCGGCTACCTTGTGTTTGGCCGAGAGTTTATCGGCGAGCTTTGTCAGCTTGTCCCTGCTGCGGGCGACCAGAATGAGATCAAAACCCCCTTCGGCAAATTTGCCCGCCAGCGCCTCGCCGATGCCCGCCGACGCCCCGGTGATAAGAACGGTTTCGCCGCGTGACCCCGTGATGGCGGGCTTTTTGCGCCGCATGGCCGACGTTTTCTTCCTGGCGGCGGATGGTGCTTTTGAATGGCGTTTTGGTGCTGCGGCCATATGGTTTCTCCCGGTTTTTGTCTTGCTCACCCACAGGCTGGGAAGCCTTAACGATGCAATTGCGTAACAATAGGCTCCAACGGAGCTTTGCCGCTATAGTGGTTGCCGAGCGTGCTTGGGGGAGTACGCGACCTGAAAGGCGTCAAATCCGTTCAGGACGGGGATTTTTCTTCCATGACCGCATGTTCGCTTGTTGGGCGCGCTAACTGGCGCTCAGTACCTTTTGTGTGTGTGCCCCATGTTCGTGCAGGATCAATGACCCAAAGCACAGATCAAACCAGCAGCCTCACCGCCCGCTTTGTCTGGGATGCGGAGCGTGCGCGGGTGGTCGAAGCTGATGACGCTGCGGTAGCGCTGTTTGGTGAGGCAAGTGTGCTTGACCTCGTGGAGCGACCATTCGCAGCTCAGGGCGCGTTTGCAAAAGCGCTGCAACAGCTTGCAGACCGCGCGACCACCAGTGCTAATGCGCAGGCTCTGGACACCACGCTGCCCCATCCGGTGTCAGGGCTACCCCTGTCAGGGGTGGCGAGCCCAATACCGCTTGCGGACGGCAGAATGGGCCTTGCGCTCACCATGCGCGTTGGTAATGCGCAGCCCAAAGAGGCGCAGCTTCAAACCGCAACCCGTCGGCAGGCAACACTGGGCGAGGCCATTGCGGCACCCGGTGCACTGTTCGGCATGACGGGTGAGTGGCTCGTCGGCAACGACGCGGCCCTTGCCCTGCTGGGAGACGTGACACCGGACCTTGCCACGCTTCTGGGCGACCCGAACGCTGCCACGCGACTGACGGGGGCGGCACTTGCAGACGGGCTGGCGTCTGCCACCTTCAGAATCGCAACGCGCTTTGGCCCCCGTCTGGCCCGGGTAACGCTGACCCGCGCCCGTGACCCCAAAACAGGAGGAGCCGCAGTCGCCGCCTATTTCAACGACATCGCGGACCGGGCACGGGTGCTGGCGGCACCACCCGTGGCGAACACCATGTCGGCACAAAATGAGCCCGCACAAGAAACGCCGGACGTGGCTGCGCGCGCGCGCGATGAAGCCCGCGCCGTACTGTCGCATGTAGGTCATGAACTGCGCACGCCCCTCAACGCAATTCTGGGCTTTTCGCAGATCATGGCGAGTGAGCGGTTCGGGCCGATGGGCAACGACAAATATGTGGATTATGCCCGCGACATACAGGCAGGAGGCGAGCACCTGCTGGGGCTGGTTGATGACCTGCTGGAAATGGCGCGCGCTGAGAATGGACGCCGTGACCTGACATTCGAGGCGGTGGATGCCGCCGCGCTCATTCAACAGATCGGCGACATGCTGCGCGACGAAGCCGCCCGGCGCAGCCTTACGCTGACCATCGACAGCGCTGATACCGTGCCGCCGGTGGTCGCCGACAAAGGCGCGCTGCGGCAGATACTCATCAACCTGCTTGGCAACGCCATCAAGTTTACCCGTCCCGGCGGCACCATCACCATGGGGGCTACCAGCACCGATGCGGGCGATGTGGTGCTTAGCGTCGCGGATACCGGCATCGGTATGACGGCGGCTGAACTGGCTGAGGCGCTTGAGCCGTTTGGACAGGTGGAGGCGGCACAGGCAGCAATCGCCCCACCTGCCCCACCTGCTGAGACAGGTCAGGCATCGACACCCGGATTAGGGCGCGGATTAGGGCGCGGATTGGGCCTGGGTCTGCCGCTGGCCCGCAGTCTGGCAGAGGCCAACAAGGCAGCCTTCGACATTGAAAGCGTGCCGGGGCGCGGCACAACAGTGCGGATTACCTTTGCCCCCACCAGCGTTCTGGCAACCTGACGGCACTTGGCCGCACGTTTGTTGTCGAACCCATTTATTGACACTCATTCGCAACAAGCCTAGATCGCGGGGGAAGAGTTTGCCTTTTTGCGACCAGCGGAGCCGCGCGCGTTTCACAGCCATGACTGACACCGCCCCATCCCTGCCGTCTGTCCGTGAAGGGCTGCGCCGGACCAGACGTCTGTTTTCAACAGGCACGGCCGGGCGGCCGCTCACTTTTGGCGCGCTGATTGTGGCGCTGGTGATTTCGCTGCCTGCGCTTGCCGTGGTGGCGACGCTGTTTCAGCCGACGACAGCGAGTGTCGCTGACCTTGGCCAATCAATGATGGCACAGTTGCTCACCAACTCGGCGCTGCTGGCAGGCGGCACGCTGGCGGGCGTTCTGGTACTGGGGGTATCAACCGCATGGCTTGTGACCATGTGCCGGTTTCCCGGCCGCGACATGTTTCATTGGGCGCTTATCCTGCCGCTCGCCGTGCCCGCCTATGTGGTGGCTTATGCCTACACGGACTTTCTGCATCATCCAGGCCCCGTGCAGACGCTGCTGCGTGACCTGACCGGGTGGGGGGCCAATGACTACTGGTTTCCCAACATCCGCTCGCAGGGCGGGGCGGTGTTTGTGTTTTCGTTTGTGCTGTACCCGTATGTGTATCTGCTGGCGCGCGCGTCTTTTCTGGAACAATCGGTCAGCGCGCTTGAGGCCAGCCGCACGCTGGGGCAATCGGCGTGGGGCGCATTCTGGACGACAGCACTTCCCCTCGCCCGCCCGGCCATTGCCGCGGGTGCCGCTCTGGCACTGATGGAAACGCTGGCGGACTTCGGCACCGTGTCGCATTTTGGCGTGCGCACCTTCACCACGGCCATTTATCAGTCATGGTTTGCGCTGGGCGACCGGGTGCTGGCGGGGCAGTTGTCCGCCGCGCTACTGGGGCTGGTGACGCTGCTCATTCTGGCCGAGCGGGTGAGCCGCGCCGGGGCCGGCTATGCCCAGTCGCGCACGCAGTTTCAACGGTTGCCGGATTATCCTCTGACAGGCCCGCGCGCAGTAGTCGCTTTTGCCGTCTGCGCATTGCCGGTGACGCTTGGCTTCTTGTTGCCGCTTGGCATTCTTGTGCATCTTAATTTTGTTGGCGGGCACAGTCTTTTTGGCAGCCGCTACATCACGCTGACGCTCAACACATTCACCCTGGCAGGCATTGCCGCCGTGCTGGCCGTCGCACTGGCCGTGTTGATGGCCTATGCCGTGCGCCTGTCACGCAGCCCGCTGGCGCGGCTGGCCAACAGGCTGACGGGGCTTGGATATGCCGTGCCCGGCTCGGTGATTGCGGTGGGCGTACTCATTCCGCTCGCCACCATCGACAACACGCTGGATGCATGGATGCGCACAACATTCGGTGTTTCGACCGGGCTTATTCTTACCGGCTCAATAGCGGGCCTCGTGTTTGCGTATCTGGTACGGTTCATGGCGGTGTCCATCAACACGGTGGAAGCGAGCCTTGCCAAAGTGACACCCAACATGGATGCCGCCGCGCGCTCGCTGGGGCGCTCAAAGTTCGCAACGCTGGCAGAAGTTCATACACCGCTGATGCGCGGCAGTCTGTTGACCGCAGGGCTGATTGTGTTTGTGGATGTGGTGAAGGAACTGCCGGCGACGCTCATCATGCGGCCGTTCAATTTTGATACGCTGGCCATACAGGCCTACAGGCTGGCAAGCGACGAGCGGCTGGCCGAAGCCTCGACCGCAAGCCTTATGATTGTGGCGACCGGACTGCTGCCGGTGATCGTGCTGTCACGCACCATCATGGCTTCGCGCCCCGGCTCTCCCGGCAAGAAGAGCCAGGCCCACAAAAAAGGCCCGGCTACCGCAGGGGCAACCGGGCCTTGAGTGTCGGCGCTCAGGGAGGATCTTACTGATAGCCGACTTCGTTATAGATGGCCTGCGCCCTGGCCTGGTTTTCACCCAGCGCGATGAGCGGCAGATCATCCGCCTCAAACGCACCCAGTGACTCAACCGCCGACGATGCTTCAACACCCTCTACGACCGGGTATTCGTTGTTGCCGTCCGCAAAATATTTCTGAGCGGCATCGCTTGACAGGTACTCAAGAAACGCAACTGCGTTGTCCCGGTTGGGGGCGTTGGCCACCACGCCACCGGCAGACACGTTGACATGGGTGCCCTCGCCATCCTGATCCGGGAAAACAATGCCGATCCGGTCCGTATCGTCGGGGTTGGCAAGGTCACGCACGTCGGACGACAGCGCGCGGGCAAAATAATAGGTATTGGATATTGCAATCGCGCACTGACCCGACGCGATGGCGCGCAACTGGTCGGTGTCGCCGCCTTCGGGGTCGCGCGCGCGGTTGGCCCACACGCCCTCAGCCCATGCTTTGGCCTGTTCTTCTCCGACATGCTCAATGATAGCCGCCATCAGCGACAGCATGTAGATGTTGGACGAAGACCGGGTGCAGACCAGCCCCTTGAGTTTGGGGTCGGCGAGGCTTGCATAGGTTTGAATGTCAGCGGGATCGACCCTGGCCTTGTCATAAAAAATGACGCGGGCGCGGGTTGAAAAGCCAAACCAGTGACCATCGGGGTGGCGCAGGTTTGCAGGAATGCGGTCTTCAAGAACCTCTGACTCAACCGGCTGGAACAGGCCCGCCTGATCGGCCTGATAAAGACGGCCCGCGTCCACAGTCAGCAGAATATCTGCGGGCGAATTCGCGCCTTCTGCCTTGATGCGCTCGATCAGCACATTCGCCTCGTCCTCAATACGGTTGACGGTAATGCCGGTGGCCTCTTCAAAGTCCGAATACAGCCGCTCGTCAGTGTCGTAATGGCGCGACGAATAGATGTTCACTTCGCCTGCTGCCTGCGCCAGTGCAGGAAAGGCGATCAGCGCCGCAGATAGGGCAACAAGAAATCTCATAGGGTTTTGGCTCCTGATAGAGAGTTTTTCCAAACTTGCGAATGAATCGCACAATATAATGCGACTGAATATGAGAACTATTCGCAAGTCAAGATGAATCCAGACCCGCTGGTGCGTCAAAGTGGCGTCGCGGGGTTCAGGTTTTCAGGGCATCCAGATTACGGAAAAGCGACAGAGCCTCAGGGTTTGCCAACGCTTCCGCGTTCTTGATCTCGCGGCCATGCACCACATCGCGAACGGCAAGCTCGGTGATTTTGCCCGATTTGGTGCGCGGGATGTCGGCCACCTGTACAACACGGGCAGGCACGTGGCGGGGGCTTGCACCTTCCCTGATCTGTTTCTTGATGCGGGCTTCAAGGTCAGCATCAAGGGCAACATCCGGCGCCAGCACAACAAACAACACGACGCGGGTATCGCCGCGCCACTCCTGGCCAATCACCAACGCCTCGGCCACCTCCGGCAACTGTTCGACCTGCCGATAGATCTCCGCCGTGCCGATGCGGATGCCGCCGGGGTTGAGCGTTGCATCGGACCGGCCATGAATAATGAAACCGCCATGGATTGTTTGCTCGGCAAAGTCACCGTGATGCCAGACATTGGGGAAACGCTCGAAATACGCAGCAGCATACCGCGCACCATCGTCATCATTCCAAAAACCTAGGGGCATGGACGCAAAAGGCCGTGTACAGACGAGTTCGCCTTTTTCAGCCACCAACGGTGCGCCGTCGTCGCTCCATACTTCCACCGCCATGCCAAGGCCCGGCCCCTGTATTTCGCCGCGCCTCACGGGCTGCATCGGGTTGCCAAGCACAAAACACGACACAATGTCGGTGCCCCCGGCAATCGACGCCAGATGCACATCCGGCTTGATGGCATCCATCACATAGTCAAAGCCTTCCGGCACCAGCGGTGAGCCGGTGGACAGCAGCATACGCATGGCGGTCAGGTCATGGGTGTCACGCGGGCGCCGGCTTTCGTTGCGCAGGGCATCGATGAACTTTGCCGAGGTGCCAAAATGGGTGACGCGCTGGCGCTGCACCACGTCAAACAGTGTGTCGGCTCCGGGGTGGAACGGCGACCCGTCATACAGCACCAGCGTTGCGCCCGCCTGCAGGCCAGATACCATCCAGTTCCACATCATCCAGCCACAGGTTGTGAAATAGAACAGCGTATCGTCGCTCGTGAGGCCACAATGCAGCCGGTGTTCCTTGGCGTGCTGCAACACGGTGCCGCCCGCCGAATGCACAATGCATTTGGGTGCGCCCGTGGTACCGGATGAGAACAACACATACAGCGGATGATTGAACGGCAAAGGCAGGAAGATAGGTGTGTCAGCGTCTTCGGTTTCCAGCGCGTCGGCCCACAATTCCGCACCGTCAATGGCGGACACGTCCTCGTCCCCTAAATAGGGCACCACCAGCACGCCATTGAGGTTAGGCAACCCGGCAGCAACCCGGGCGAGCTTTGCGCACGTGTCATGCACTTTGCCGCCATAGGCATAGGCTGCGCAGCCGATCAGAACCTTGGGTTCGATCTGGCCGAACCTGTCGAGCACGCCCTTGACGCCAAAGTCAGGCGAGCATGATGAGAAAACAGCCCCCATGCCTGCCGCCGCCAGCATGGCCACAATGGCCTCCGGCCTATTGGGCAGCATGGCCGCCACCCGGTCGCCGGGGCCAAGCCCCATACGCGCGAACACCTGCTGCGCGCGGGCCACATCATGCAGAAGCTGGCCCCAGGTGACGCGCCACGCGTCGCCGGTTTCTGAGCGGAACACGAGCGCCACATCATCGTCGCCACGCGCATGAGCAAGCAGGTTTTCAGCGAAGTTCAGTTTGGCGTCGGGAAAAAACCGCGCGCCGGGCATGGCGTCCGCGTTTTGCAAAACCACATCACCTGGCTCGCCAACAATACCGCACTCGTCCCACACGGTGCGCCAAAACTCGTCGCGGTGGGTGATCGACCATGCGTGCAGATCCGGCCATGCGCCAAGGTCGCGCGACCAGCGCACGGATGCTGCCGCTGCAAAGCGCAGCATGGGGCTTGGGTTCGCTGTGTTCGGCTGCCACAAAATGCGATCAGGATGAGACATACCTATGCGATAGCCCCCTGCCCGCCTGAAATCAAAAATATTTCCGCAGCCCGGCCCGGGAAGCCCTACCTCCCGTCATCCGGTTCGGTGATTTCGTGGCGCACCTGACCATAGGCAATGAGGGCAAAAAGGCCGGTGCCGCCCAGCACATTGCCCAGCAAAGTGGGAAACACAAACTGCCCGAATGCCGCGCTGAAGCTCATTTTGTCATGGAGTGCCAGCAAAAACACCTCCGCGGACCCCGCCACCACATGGCTGAACTCGCCAACAGCAATGACGTAGGTGACGATGATGATCAGCCACACGCGACCCGACTTCATGTCGGCCAGACCCCACACCAGTGTGGCAAGCAAAAACCCGGCAGGCACACCCAGCGCAATGTTTTCCAGCGCGGAACGATCGGCAAGGTGATGGGAGACTTCCAGAAAAGCTGCAATCTGGTGCGGCATGGCGATGCCTGCATTGTCGGCCAATGCGACCGACGCAAAAATGCCGACGAGATTGGCGACCAGCACAACCACCCATAACTGCACCATGGTGCGCAACCGCCACATGGTAGGTGTTATGAACAGGGGCAACACAGGCTTGATGGTGTTTTCGGTGAACAGTTGCAGCCGCCCCAGAATGACCAGCAAAAAGCCGACGGTGTAGCCAAAATTGCTGACCAGCGGCCGCCATGCCTCGTCCGGCAGATGGTGATGCAGATAGCCTTTGGAAAACAGTGACAGCGACATCACAAGGCCGGCCGCCACGCCCGACCACCACAGCGAAAGCAGCGGGCGCTCAAGCTCCTCGATGCCTTCCTGCCGGATGGTCTCGAAAATGACTGGCGAGGTGGAACGCAGGTTCTTGCGCGCCTGCACGCGCTCCTTGTCCGACAGCTTCACACTGTCGTCAGTTTCTCCACGGCCTTCAGGGTCTGGCTTGTCACTCATCTGACGGTCAACCTAGCACCGCTGGGATATGTGGCAACCTTGGAGCTCAGGCGGTCTGCATCGCCCGTCCGGATTTGAAATACAAAGAACCGATGATCATGCCCGCGATCGCTGCTGCCAGGCCCGCCACCTGCGGCGGCACAAGCAACGCGTCCCCGCCTGCTGCCACCACCTGCCAGCTCACGATTTCAAGAACCACCCAGGTGCCGACACCGCAGATAATGGACGCGAGCGCACCGGCATTGGTGGCGCGCTTCCAATACACTCCGAACGCAAGCGGCGTGAACGCACCACACAGCGTTATCAGATAGGCATTCTCGACCATTTCAAAAATCGACAGGCCCGCGGCGGCACTGAGATAGGCGTAGCCCAGTACAACCAGCCCGAACCCCACGACGCACAGACGCAGCAACAGCAAGAACTGCGTATCGCTGAGGTTGAAGTGCGGACGCAGGATGTTTTCCGCCATGATGGCGGATGGTGCCAGCAGCGTACCCGCCGCCGTGGACATGATGGCGGACAGCAGCGCACCAAAAAACAGAACCTGCAGCGCAACATGCGTATGCGCGAGGATGAACTCGGGCAGGATGCGCTGCGTATCGCCGCCCTCAGCGCTATGCAGTGCCACCAGGTCCGGGTCGATCAGCAACGCGCCATAAACGATGAAGATCGGTATCAGGCAGAACGCGATGTACAAAATGCCACCATAGACGGACCCATGCGCCGCGACGTTTTCGTTCTTCGCGGACATGACCCGCTGGAACACGTCCTGCTGCGGAATTGACCCCAGCGCCAGCGTGATGAAGGCGCCAAAGAAGGCGAGGATGGCAGCAAGGTCGAGCGCAGGCCAGAACTCGAACTTCCCGTTCTGCGCGGCGTGGCTGACGATGGCCGCCGAGCCCCCCTCGACATTTCCTGCGACGAACCAGGCAATGGCGATAAGGCCGATAATGATGGCGATCATCTGAATGAACGACACAATGGCCACAGACATCATGCCGCCAAAAACCGTGTAGGCCATAACGCTGACCAGCCCCAGCACCATACCCATCTCAAAGCTGATGAGACCGGCGCTCACGATGTTGAGCACGATCCCCAGCGCCACAATCTGGGCGGCAATCCAGCCCAGATAGCTGATACAGATCGCGATTGAGACCATCAGCTCCACAGACGGGCTATACCGTATGCGGAAGAAATCACCGATGGTATTGAGCTTCATGCGGTAAATGCGGGCGGCGAAAAACAGGCCCACAAAAATGAGGCAAAGCCCCGCGCCATACGGGTCCGCGACGATGCCGTGCATACCTTCTTCCATGAAGGTTGCCGGAATACCAAGCACCGCTTCGGAGCCAAAGAAGGTCACAAAAACGGTGGCGATCACGATGTAGAGCGGCAGCGAACGGCCCGCGAGGATGAAGTCGGTGGATGTGTGAACACGGCGCGCTGCATATATGCCGATGCCGATGGAAAGGACCAGATAGAGCCCCACAAAAAACGCCATGACCGCCAAAATATGAAGCTCCCCTCAAGCGGATTTACGCGGGCGAGTATGACGAGGGTTTTGCCAACGCGAAAGCAGGATTTTTGGTGTCCCGGTTTTTTTCCGCGCCGCGCCGTGGCACGCGGCAGGGCTAGAAGACCAGCCCCGCCGCCTGCGTTTCCAGCAACTGCCTGAAATCGCCATCGGGCCTTTCAAGCAGTTGTGCGTGAGTGCCCTGCTCGACAATGCGTCCGTCCCTGAACACCAGTATCCGGTCCACATCACGCAGGGTGGACAGGCGGTGAGCGATCAGGATGGTGGTGCGGCCACACATGAGCTCCTCGATGGCGTCCTGGATGATGCATTCGGTTTGCGAGTCAAGACTGGAGGTTGCTTCATCAAGCACCAGCAGGGGTGCATCAGCCAAAAACGCGCGGGCGATCGCAATGCGCTGGCGCTCCCCGCCGGACAGCTTGACGCCGCGCTCGCCCACTTCCGTGTCATAGCCCAGCGGAAGCGCCTGAATGAACTCATCCGCGTGCGCCCGTCTTGCCGCCTCCATGATTTGCTCACGGGTGGCATCGGGCCGCGCATAGGCGATGTTGTCTGCCAGGGAGCGGTGAAACAGCACCGGGTCCTGCGGCACCAGCGCAATGGCCTGCCGCAAAGACGCCTGGCCCACCCGCGCCACATCCTGCCCATCAATGATGATGCGCCCGCCATCCACATCATGCAGGCGTTGCAGCAGCTTGACGAACGTGCTCTTGCCCGCGCCCGACCGGCCTACAAGGCCCACCCGCTCACCGGGCTGCAACGTCAGCGAGAAATCGTCATAGATCGGGTCCGGCTGGTTGGCATACGCAAAGCGCACGCGCTCAAACTCAACGCGGCCGGTGCCAGGCACAAAGTCCGGCGCGCCGGGTGTGTCGGCCACGCCCATGGGCTGACGGGCAAACAACACCAGATCATCAAGCTCGTTGATGGCCTGCTGTGCGTTGCGGATGTGAAAGGATGCGTGGCGCAAATTGCTGTCGATCACGAAAAAGGTTGTGAGCGCCAGCACCACGTCACCCGGCGAGGCTGTGCCCTGGGTCCAGTAATAGGTGGAAAAGCCCAGCAAAGCCGCCATCATCAAAACCTGCATGGCGACCTGAAACATCGCTGCGTTTTCATTTCGTATCCAGGCAAACTGCGCCTTTCCGGCCCAGTCGCGCACCACCGCCCTGAATGTCGCGTCCTCGCGGGCTTCCGCGCCAAAGCTCTTGACCACGGCATTGCAGGTGATGGCGTCCGACATGGTGGCGCTGATCCGGCTGTCGGCAGCCATGTGCACCTTGTTGGCGGGTGCCACAAAGTTGGCCGCCAGCCAGTAGCCGACACCCAGATGCACCACGATCAACCCGCCTACCGTTGCCCCCATCACCGGCCACTGCACGGACAGCATGACGGTCAGCCCGATCAGCGTCAGCACGGCCGTCAGCAACGCATGAATGATCGTGTCGGAATAGGTGTCATAGGCCCACAACCCGCGGCTGATCTTGCGCACGGTGGCACCGGCAAACGCGTTGGCGTGCCACTCCGAGGAAAACCGCTGCACCCGCTCAAATGCATCCGCCACAAGATGGCGCATGACATTGGCCGCGAACACGATCCACACGCGATACATGATGTAACGCAGGGTGAAGTAGAGCACCGAAACACCAATGACGATGGCGAGCATCTGCCAGACATTGCTGTTGGAATTATCGCCGGAAATAATGTCAATGAAGCGCCCGGCCACCACCGGCAGCAATGTGTCCATTGCCGCCATGCCAACCACCAGCAGCACGCAGACGGCAAACAGACGCGGATAGCGCATCCAGTAATCCCACACGAAGCGCGCGGTGTCGAAGGTCGATAGATTGGTCATGTTATGCGCGGCAAGCCTCAATGCGGCGTGCCGTCCCAGGAAGAAATCAGTTTTCAGAAATGAGCAAACGCAGGAAAGAACGCCCCAGGTTCATTGGGGCATTTTTGGTGGGCCGCGTGACCGGGCCCAGCCGCGTTTGCCTAAGCCTCGTGTCTAGGCGCGATGCCCAGGTGCACAAGATTTGTGTGCACGAGGTTTAGAAAACGCGATCACGCGAGAAGTTTCGATAGTCATCGAGCACCTCATCCTGGAAAGCCGGGACCGCCCAAAACTGGCGATGCGGGCTGCGTAAATCGCAAAAGTGAATCACCCCAACGGGCAATCCGGTCATGACAATGCCACACCATCGCGCGATGGTGGAAGCCATGAAGTTGTGATGCATGGCAGGACTGCTCAAAGCGCGGTATGCTTGCAACACTTGGCATACCCTCACCGACAGCCCCCGCTGCCAGCCCCCGGAGCCGACAATGCGCACCCTCCTGACCTTCATCATCATCATCGTGATCCTTGCAGGGGGTGCTGTTTTTCTGGCGCCTATGTTCATTTCCGCCGACCTTGTGAAGCGCGAGGTTGAGGCGGCGGTGGAAAACGCGACCGGGCGTAAACTCACGATCGCCGGGGATGTCTCGATCAGCGCGTGGCCCGCGCTTGCAGCCAATATTGGCGACGTGACCTTTGCCAATGCGCCGGGCGCTGCCGAGCCGAATATGGCCACCATGAAGCAACTGCGGGCAAAACTCGCGATTATGCCGCTGTTTTCCGGGACCGTGCAGGTGGATGAGTTTGTGCTGAGCGAGCCGGTCATCAATCTGGAAGTCGCCCGCAACGGCAAACCCAACTGGCAGTTTGAGCCTGCGGCGTCTCCCGCAGGTGAGACACCAGCCCCCCAGGATACCGGCGGGCCCAGCGACACCGGCGAGGCCGCAGGTCAGGGCATCACCCCCACCGAAGTGTCGCTGGCCGCCATGACTATTGAAAACGGCCAGATCAGCTATCGCGATACGCAATCCGGCGCGGCCTATACGTTCAGCGATGTGGACGTGACCCTGGCATTGCCCAGCCTCGACCAACAGATGACCGTGGATGGCGTGCTGACATGGAACGGTGAGCGGGTGAATGTGGACGCTGCGGTTGAGCGGCCACGCGCGGTGCTGGACGCGGGCACGACATCAGCCACGATTGCGGTCTCTTCAAATCCGCTGACACTTGATTATTCGGGCGACGTGACATTTGGCTCGGCCCTCGCCACAACGGGCACCGTGGACCTGGAAGTGCCGTCTGTGCGCCAACTTGCCGCCTGGACCGGCAGCCCGATGGCAGAAGGGGGCGGTTTTGGGCCGCTGTCACTCACCGGGCAGCTTGCCAGCGCCGGCAGCCGCTACACTTTCTCCAATGCCACCATGGCGCTTGATGGCATGAACGCCAACGGCAACCTGGTGGTGGAAACATCAGGTGCCCGGCCCAAACTTTCCGGCACGCTGGCGGTCGATCAGATTGATACCAATGTCTATAGCGGCGAAGGTGACGCCGGCTGGAGCACGGAACAGATTGATTTTACCGGCCTCAAGGCCGTGGATGCCAATCTTGATCTGTCTGCGGACGAAATCATTTTCGGCAATATCGTCATTGGCGCCAGTGCGCTTGATCTGGAACTGACCAACGGCCGGCTTGAAGCAGCGCTTGGCAGGATGTCGCTGTATGGGGGCAGCGGCAGCGGCAAGCTGACCCTGAACGGTCGCCAGGCCACACCCTCGCTGGCGGCTAATTTCAACCTGTCCGGCCTTGCCGTGCAGCCGTTCCTGCAGGCGGCAGCAGGCTTTGAGCGGCTGGCGGGTACAGGGCTTTTCAACATTGCCGTAACAACGCAGGGCACCTCGCAGGCCCAGATGGTGAACGCGCTCAACGGCACCGGCAACATTGATTTTCGTAACGGCGCCATCAAGGGCATCAACCTGGCGCAGATCATTCGCACGGCACTGACCAACCCGATTTCGGGATGGAGCAACGCATCATCTGCCGATACTGATTTCAGCGAGCTCAACGGCTCATTCATCATCACCAATGGCGTGCTGGCGAACAACGATCTCAAGATGCTGGGGCCGCTGCTGCGGCTGACTGGCACCGGCAGCACCAACATTGCGGCACAGACCATCAACTATCGGCTGTCGCCCAAGCTGGTGGCCTCCCTTGAAGGTCAGGGCGGCGAGGCCGACAAGAGCGGGCTCAACATTCCGGTGCTTGTGACCGGCACATGGTCGAACCCCAAGTTTGCGCCCGATCTGGCGGCGGTGATTTCCAACCCCACCGAGGTGCTGAAAGGCGTTGAAAGCCTTGAGAAGCTGCAGCCCAAGGACATTATCCGCGGGCTGTTGGGGCAGCAGGAGCCTGCAAACGATAATGCAGCACCCGCAGATGAAGCGGCGCAGGAGGCCGCCCCGGAGCAAAAGCAGCCCAACCCCGAAGAGCTTCTGCGCGGGCTGTTTGGCCGTTAACCAACCCGTTATTCCACAGGCAGTTTGCACGCGGCGGCACTTCGTCTAGGCTTTGCCAAACCGGCTGATTTATTTGCCGGGCAGGAGCCACATGACCGCTGATACCGCCGCGCCGGATACGCTGAACACCACGCCGCAGCCCGCCATGCCGCAGCTCACCATGCCGCAGGCTGATGCGCCACTGGTGCAGTTTCGCGGTGTGCAAAAAACCTATGACGGCGAAACACTGGTGGTAAAAGGTCTGGACCTCGATATTGCGCGCGGCGAGTTTCTGACGCTGCTCGGCCCGTCGGGTTCAGGCAAAACCACCTGTTTGATGATGCTCGCGGGTTTTGAAACGCCAACCGGCGGCGACATTCTGCTGGACGGCGAGCCGATTACGCGGGTGCCGCCGCACAAGCGCGACATCGGCATGGTGTTTCAGAACTACGCGCTGTTTCCCCATATGTCGGTGGCTGAAAACCTCGCCTTCCCGCTCAGGGTCCGCAACAGACCCGCGGCCGAAATTGCTGCGCGGGTGACGGACGCGCTGGACATGGTGGAACTTGAAGACTTCGGCACCCGGATGCCGGGCCAGCTTTCAGGCGGCCAGCAACAGCGCGTGGCCGTGGCCCGCGCGCTGGTGTTTGAACCAAAGCTGGTGTTGATGGACGAACCGCTGGGCGCGCTTGACCGGATGCTGCGCGAACAGATGCAGATTGAAATCAAACGCCTGCACGAGCGGCTGGGCATTACGGTTGTGTATGTCACCCACGATCAGGGTGAGGCGCTGACCATGTCGGACCGCATCGCGGTGTTCAATGACGGCATCATTCAGCAGGTGGACCCGCCTGCCCGCCTTTACGAAAACCCGCAGAACAGTTTTGTGGCGTCGTTCATTGGCGAGAGCAACCGGCTGGCGGGAACTGTAAGCCATATCAATGGCCCGGCCGCGACAGTCACACTGGACGGCGGCGCGGGCGAGATTGCTGCAACGGCGGTTGCCGTGTCGGCCCCGGGTGACCGGGTGTTGCTCTCGGTGCGCCCGGAGCGGGTCCATATTCTGCGTGCGGATGACACCGCACCCTTTGATAATGTGTTTGAGGGTACCGTCCGTGAACTGATTTATTTTGGCGATCATGTGCGGGCGCGCCTGCATGTGGCCGGTAACACTGACTTCATCGTCAAGGTGCCGAACATGGCCGGCACCACCCAGCTTTCGCGCGGCGACACCGTGCGGGTTGGCTGGGCCGCGCGCGACAGCCACGCGCTGGATTTTGTTGAGTTTGAAAGTGATGGGTCGCGGGCCGCTGCTTAGCGCACCTCGCGGTTTCGTTTTTTGGGGAGATGACCACCATGACGCTTTTTCTTTTGCCGCAACCGCCTTTCAAAGTGCGTTTTTTGGGGATGACGGCCGCCCTTGCCCTTGGCCTTGCGGCGTGCGGCGATACCAGCACTGACGATGCGGCTGAACGCCCCGCTGACACTGACACCGCGACCGTAGAAGACGCATCTGCGCCCGACGCCCCTGCAACCCAAGCCTCCGCAGGCGACCAGGTTTTAACCGTGGTCTCATGGGGCGGCGCATACACAAAGGCGCAGGTGGAGGGCTATCACAAGTCATTTATGGAAAAGACCGGCGTCACCATTCAGTCCGAGGACTATGACGGCAACATCGCGCCTATCAAGGCGCAGGTGGAAAGCGGCAATGTGGTGTGGGACGCGGTGGATGTGGAAACCGCCGAAGCGGTGCGTTTGTGTGACGAGGGGCTGACCGAGCCAGTCGATCACAGCGCCCTGCCGCCCGCACCCGACGGCACGCCCGCGCTCAAGGACTTTTTGCCCGGTACGTTATTCGAATGCGCTGTGCCTATTTCAGTGTGGTCCAGCATCATTGCCTATGACGCGTCGAACTATCCGGAAAACCCGCCTTCAACCCTTGAGGACTTTTTCGACCTTGAGGCCTATCCGGGCAAGCGGGGCCTGCGCAAAATCCCGAAGATCAATCTTGAACTGGCGCTGATGGCTGACGGTGTCGCCGCCGAAGATGTATATCAGACACTGCGGACACCTGAAGGGCTTGATCGGGCGTTTGCAAAACTCGACACCATCAAGGGTGACGTCATCTGGTGGGAAGCAGGTGCGCAGCCGCCACAGCTTCTGGCGGACGGCGAAGTCGTGATGACCAACGCCTTCAATGGCCGCATCTTCAATGCCCAGATCACGGAAGGTCAGCCGTTTGAAATCATCTGGGACCGGCAGATTTGGGATCTGGACCTGTGGGTGATGCCCAAGGGCGGCAAGAACACCGATCTGGCCATGGACTTTGTGTCCTACGCCACCTCGACGGAAGGTCTGGTGGGTCAGGCAAGCTGGATTGCCTATGGCCCTGCCCGCGCCTCGTCGCTGCCATTGCTCGGCGCACATGCGGAATATCCCGACGTGGACATGGCTTCCCATATGCCGACCACGCCGGAACGTTTCGCCAATGCGCTTCAAAACGATTATGAGTTCTGGGCGGATTTCAATGACGAACTCGAGCAGCGTTTCAATGCCTGGCTTGCTCAATAGCATTCCTGCCCGGCATTTCATTTTCTTCAAAAATACTGTGTACTGACTATTGAAAGGCCGGAGCGGCGCACTGCTCCGGCCTTCTCGTTTTTGACCAAAAACCGCATGGAACGAACATGATCAAGGCAGAAGATTTCTGGGATAAGGCCGCACCAAAATACGCATTGCAGCCAATACAAAATGAGCGCGCCTATCAGGAGACGTTGGAAGAAACACGCAGACATCTGACATTGAACGATGCGGTTCTTGAGGTCGGATGCGGCACCGGATCAACTGCGCTTCAGCTTGCTGGCAGCGCAGGCCACATCACAGCGACGGACATCTCGGGTAGCATGATTGCAATCGGTCAGGAAAAGGCTGAAAGACTTGGCGTGGCCAATATTACTTTCTTACCCGCCACCTTGACCGATGAGCGCATTCCGCCTGGTCCCTATGACGTCGTGCTGGCGTTCAACTTCCTGCATTTGCTGGACGATGTTCCCGGCGCTGCAAAATCGATCCACACGCTCCTGAAACCCGGCGGCCTCTTCATTTCGAAATCCGCCTGCCTTGGGCGCTACAACGTGTTCTTTCGGATTTTGATCGCCGCTGCACAACTGTTTCGCAAGGCCCCCTATGTCGCCTTCTTCAGCAAGAAGGAACTGGAGGACATGATTTCATCACAGGGTTTCGAGATCATCGACGCGCGGTATTTTGCAGGTGCAAAGAGAAGCTGGTACGTCGTCGCGCGGAAAAAATAGCCCACGTTCCGATATTGCCGCCAACCTGCTAAGAGAATGATCTGGTGATCTGCCAGTGATTTTCGGTCAGCACCGCCTCGCGTTTCGTTTGTTTCCGGATCAATCGCATGACCGCTGCCGATGCAGCCGCCGTTTCTGCACCCGACCCCGAACTGAAGCGGCAGCTTCAACGGGCAAACCGGCACGCGCGCTGGAAGGCGCTGGGGCTCGTTGCGCCGCTGCTCATTTTCCTGCTGATTACCTTCATTGTACCTATTTTTTCCATGCTCACCCGCAGCGCGTATGCGCCGGTATTTTCGCAGGTGATGCCGCAGGTAAGTCAGGTTATTGAGCAGTGGAGCGGCGACGGCGTGCCGGACGAGGCTGTGTATGCAGCCCTCGTGGACGACATGCGCGTTGCCCGCGCCAACCGCACCATTGGTCAGGCGGCAACGCGCCTCAACTACGAAATGCCCGGCACGCGCTCGCTGTTCATGCAAACCGCCCGCCGCGCGGCTGACCTTGAAGCACCCTATACCCAGACACTGCCAGCCCTTGATGACCGCTGGGCTCAGCGTGACCTGTGGGCAGCAATCTCGCGCGTATCGAAGCCCGTAACGCCGATATTTTATCTGTCCGCGATTGACCGCACGCTGGATGCGGACGGAAACATCGTGCTCAACGCGGAAGAGCAGCGGCTGTATGTACAGTTGTTCTGGCGCACCTTGTGGGTGTCGGCCCTGGTGATGGTACTGTGCCTGGTGCTGGGGTTTCCCATTGCCTACCTGATGGCGCATATGCCACCCGCCCGCGCCAACCTGCTGATGATACTGGTGCTGCTGCCGTTCTGGACATCGCTCCTTGTACGGACAACCGCATGGATAGCCATGCTGCAAACCCAAGGCGTACTCAATGACCTTATGGTGTGGTCCGGCATTATTTCCGACGGCGGGCGTGTGCAGCTTATCTACAACCAGATCGGCACACTGGTGGCGATGACGCATATTCTGCTGCCGTTTACGGTGCTGCCGCTATATGCGGTGATGCGTGGCATTCCGCCGTCGCTCACCCGTGCGGCACAGTCGCTTGGGGCAAGCGCATCAACGGCGTTTTTCAAAGTCTATCTGCCACTGACAGCGCCGGGCATCGGGGCAGGTGCCGTGCTCGTTTTCATTCTGGCAGTGGGGTACTACATCACGCCGGCGCTCGTGGGCGGGCGCACCGGGCAACTGATTTCAAATCTCATCGCGTTTCACATGCAGGAAAGCCTCAACTGGGGGCTGGCCGCGGCGCTGGGTGCCATATTGCTGGCGGGCGTACTGGCACTTTACTGGCTGTATGACCGACTGGTGGGCGTTGACAAGATGAGGCTTGGCTGATGCCGCCACCCATTTATGCAAGCACTGGTGAGCGCGCCTGGTATTATGGCTTTCGCGTTATGTGCGCGGCGATTTTTGTTTTTTTGATCGCGCCGCTGCTCATCATCGTGCCGCTGTCGTTCAACGCCCAGCCCTACTTTACCTTCACGCCGCAAATGCTGGCGCTGGAACCCGACGCATTTTCCATGCGCTGGTACCGCGACATTTTTGAAAACGACCAGTGGCTGCATTCAATCCGCAACAGTTTTGTTATCGGTATTGCCGCCACGCTGATGGCAACGGGCCTCGGCACACTCGCAGCGCTTGGACTTGCAAGCCCCGCCATGCCCTATCGACGCACCATCATGGCAGTGCTGATTTCGCCGATGATCGTGCCGATCATTATTACCGCCACCGGCATGTATTTTTTCTATTCAGCCGTCGGGCTGGCCCAAACTCATCTGGGCATCATTCTGGCGCATACGGCACTGGGCATTCCGTTTGTCATCATTACCGTCACCGCAACGCTTGCGGGCTATGACCATAACCTCACGCGCGCCGCACAGTCGCTTGGCGCCCCGCCGCACACAGCCTTTTTCAAGGTGACAATGCCGATCATCCTGCCCGGCGTTGTGTCCGGCGGGTTGTTTGCGTTTGTCACCTCGTTTGACGAAGTGGTGGTGGTGCTGTTCATGGCGGGATTTGAAGAGCGGACAATCCCGCGGCAGATGTGGGCGGGCATCCGCGAGCAGATTTCACCCACCATTCTGGCAGTCGCCACATCTTTGGTGATCGTCTCGATCGCGCTGCTTACGGCCGTTGAACTGCTGCGGCGGCGCTCGGAACGGATGCGCGGCATTAGCTGACGGTCCAGTAACAGGCGCTGAGCGCGCCCGGCGCGTGCCCGCCCCCCCTATTTCGTCAACCCCGCTTAAACGGTTATAAGTTAAACAGACGGTGTGCAGCGCTCACACCACACGGAGGCGGGCGCTCAATCAGGCTTGGGGAAGCCGGCAATGCTGTTTGATCTGGTGTCTGTTCTTTGGCGGCTTGCTGCGGTTTCTGCGGCAATTGCGGTCGTGCTTCACCTGCTGGGAACGGATGCAACCTCCGTGCTGGCACAAATCGGCGCGACACCCGCCGACATCGGCAACCTCATTGCGCGCGGCTGGAACCTGGCCCTGCCCAACCTGATGCTGGGCATTGTGGTGATCATTCCCCTGTGGCTGATCGTTTTCATGATGCGCCCGCCACGCAACTAGGCTGAATATCTCCCTAAAACCTCTGGCATATACGCGCATTCGTGGTTAACGTTTGCGCCGCGTGGGATACCTAATCCACAGAAATCCAGGGAGATTTTCTATGCGACTTCTTAAGAGCGCGGCGCTTGCCGCATTGTTGACCGGCGCGGGCGCTGTTGCTGCTTTCGCAAACGTTGGCGCGGGCCTTGTTGGCAACTCGGTGACACTCACCGGCCCCGACGGCGCTGTTGTCATGCTGCACTATCCCGATGCCTCATCGGTTGAGCGTCAGCTTCCCGACGGCACCACCTCCAGCGGCACATGGACGGTCAACGGGCAGGACATCTGCACAACCTTCGAAGGTGAGCCGGAAGCCTGCGTGACGGTGACGGAAGAAGCACCTGCTGTTGGTGCATCCGGCGAGATTCCCGGCGAAGCGGGCGTCAGCACATGGGCTGTGACCGAAGGCAAAGCTTTCTAGAATCTGCACCCGGATTTGATATCAAACGGCGGTTCCCTGTTGCAGGGTGCCGCCGTTTTTGTGCGCAAAAGAAAATATCAGTCTTTAGGGCCAAACCGTTTGGTCAGCTCCATGCCCAGCATGGTGCCTGCAACAGCCCCCACAATGAGCGGCACCCAGGTTTCGCCGATTGCATAAAGAACCGCAGCGCCAATCAACAGGACAACATTGATAATGATCGCGCCCATTTGAGTTCCTTTCCTGCGTCATTGCGGCAACCACGGCATGGCCTCTTGCCCCGACCCGGCCCGCACGGCACCCTACCACCTATCACAGTACTCAGGATGCCGAACAGGACCCCCCGATGTCAGCCCCAAAAATCAGAAAGCTGCTTGTTGCCAACCGGAGTGAAATCGCCATCCGCGTGATGCGCGCCGCCGCCGAACGCGACATTAAGACGGTCGCCGTTTATTCCGAGCAGGACAGGCTGGCGCTGCACCGGTTCAAGGCAGACGAAAGCTATCTGATCGGCGAAGGCCGCGGGCCGGTTGAGGCCTATCTGTCGATTGACGAAATGATCCGCGTTGCAAAGGACGCAGGCGCCGATGCCATCCACCCCGGCTACGGTTTCCTGTCAGAGCGGCCTGACTTTGTTGAAGCCTGCGCTGACGCAGGCATCATCTTTGTGGGTCCACCGGCTGAGGTAATGAAGCGTCTTGGCAACAAGGTTTCAGCCCGCAACCTCGCCATTGAAGCCGGTGTGCCGGTGGTGCCTGCCTCTGATGCATTGCCTGAAGATCTTGATGAAGTGGCGGTCATCGCCGAACAAGTTGGCTATCCGCTGATGCTCAAGGCAAGCTGGGGCGGCGGTGGCCGCGGTATGCGACGGATATACTCCGCAAAGGAGTTAAAATCACAGGTGCAGGCCGGGCGCAGCGAAGCCAAGGCGGCGTTTGGCAATGACGAAGTATATCTGGAAAAACTGGTGGAACGCGCCCGCCACGTGGAAGTGCAGTTGCTGGGCGACGCCCACGGCAACGTCATTCACCTGTTTGAACGCGACTGCTCGGTGCAGCGGCGCAACCAGAAAGTGGTAGAGCGCGCGCCCGCCCCCTATCTCAATGAGGCACAGCGCCATGAGGTATGTGAGGCAGCCCTCAAGCTGGCGCGCGCCGCCAATTACCAAAGTGCGGGCACGGCTGAGTTCCTGATGGATATGGCCACCGGCGCGTTTTATTTCATCGAGGTAAACCCGCGCATTCAGGTGGAGCACACCGTTACCGAGGAAGTGACCGGCGTTGACGTTGTGAAAGCGCAGCTTGCCGTTGCCGAAGGCGCCAGGATTGGCGATGGGCGCATTCCCGTGCAGGCGGACGTCCACCTTAACGGCCACGCCATGCAGTGCCGCATCACCACCGAAGACCCGGAACAAAACTTCATTCCCGACCACGGCCGCATTCAGATTTATCGTGGGGCCAACGGCTTTGGCATTAGGCTGGACGGCGGCACGGCCTATTCAGGCGCGCTTATCACGCGCTACTACGACAGCCTGCTGGAGAAAGTGACGGCGTGGGCACCAACGCAGGATGAGTGCATCAAGCGGATGCGCCGCGCGCTGGGCGAGTTTCGTATTCGCGGCGTACAGACCAATATCATCTTTCTGGAAAACCTGATCGACCACCCGGAGTTTCTGGCGCTCAACTATTCAACCCGCTTCATTGATGAAACACCGGAGCTGTTTGAGTTCACGCCCCGCCGCGACAGGGCCACCCGGCTGCTGCGCTTCATCAGCGAAGTCACCGTCAATGGCAACGCCGAAGTGAAAGAGGCCGCGCACACCGTGTCGCGCGCCACTGTGCATCCGCCCCGCGCCGCCGTGCCAGCAGCACCGGACGGCACCAGACAACTGCTGGACACGCTGGGGCCCGAAAAGTTCGGCCGGTGGATGCGCGACCAGAAGCGCCTGCTGATTACCGACACCACCATGCGGGACGCGCACCAGTCGTTGCTCGCCACCCGAATGCGGACCAAGGACATTGTGGCGATTGCGCCCTATATGTCGCGTGCCCTGCCGGAACTTTTGTCTGTTGAGTGCTGGGGCGGCGCCACGTTTGACGTAGCCATGCGCTTTTTGCACGAAGACCCGTGGTCGCGGCTGCACCAGTTGCGCGAGGCCATGCCCAACGTCCTCACACAAATGCTGCTGCGCTCTGCCAATGCGGTGGGCTACACCAACTATCCCGACAATGTAGTGCGTTACTTCATTGATCGCGCGGCGGATGCGGGCATTGATCTGTTCCGGGTGTTTGACTGCCTCAACGTGGCAGAAAACATGGTGCCTGCAATTGAGGAAGTGGCGCGCACGGGCAAGCTGTGTGAAGCCGCCATCTGCTATTCGGGCGACTTGACCAACCCGAACGAAACCAAGTTCACGCTGCCGTACTATCTTGATCTCGCAAAACAGTTTGAGGCTGCCGGCGCGCACGTGATCGGCATCAAGGATATGGCCGGGCTGTGCAAGCCCGACGCCGTGCGCCAGCTCGTGACAGCACTGCGCCAGGAAACCGACCTGCCGATCCATTTCCACACCCACGACACATCAGGCGCTGCCGCCGCCAGTGTGCTGGCCGCGTCCGAAGCAGGCGTTGACGCCGTGGATGCTGCCATCGACTCCATGTCGGGTGTGACCTCGCAGCCCAATCTTGGCTCCATTGCTGCAGCCCTTCGTCACGGCGAGCGCGACACCGGCCTTGATCCGGACGCACTGATTGCCGTTACCACCTATTGGGAGCAGGTCCGCAAATATTACCGGCCCTATGAGAGCGATATCCGTGCCGGCACGTCCGACGTGTATCGTCATGAAATCCCCGGTGGTCAGTACACGAACCTTCGCCAGCAGGCCAAGGCTATGGGGCTGGACCATCGCTGGCCGGAAGTGGCGGGCGCTTATGCCGCCGTCAACAAGCTGCTGGGCAACATCGTGAAGGTCACGCCCTCCTCCAAGGTGGTGGGTGATCTGGCGCTCTATATGATGTCGTCGGGCCTCACCGTTGAGGACGTGCTGGACCCCGACAAGGACATTGCGTTTCCTGAAAGCGTCATTCAGCTTCTCAACGGCGAACTGGGCACGCCGCCTGGTGGCTTCCCCGACGACATCACGGCGCGCGTGCTTAAAGGCAAGAAGCCGCTGACCGGTCGCCCCGGTGCGCATCTGCCCGCCGCTGACCTTGAAGCCGAGCGCGCAACAGCGGCGGAAACCGCAGGACGCGAGATC
Organism: Pyruvatibacter sp.; assembly: GCF_040219635.1. Lineage (NCBI taxonomy): Bacteria > Pseudomonadati > Pseudomonadota > Alphaproteobacteria > Hyphomicrobiales > Parvibaculaceae > Pyruvatibacter > Pyruvatibacter sp. The sequence goes on along the minus strand of NZ_JAVJSC010000011.1, from coordinate 24,300 downwards.
AATGACGAGGATCTGGCGTCATATCTGATGTATCCCAAGGTCTTCACGGACTTTGCCAAACATCACACAGACCATGGCGACGTGGAGGTGCTGCCCAGCCCGGTATTTTTCACCGGCATGGAAGTGGGTGAGGAGATTTCCGTCCACATCGACAAGGGCAAGACGCTGGTAATCCGCTGTCTGGGTGTGTCGGAAGCCGACCAGGAAGGCTACCGGCGGGTATTCTTTGAGCTGAACGGTCAGCCGCGTCAGGAAAAAGTGCTGGATACGCATCTGGCAGCGCCTGCCGCCGAACGGCCCAAGGCGGATGCGGCCAACCCCAACCATGTGGGCGCACCCATGCCGGGGCTGGTGGTTCAGATTTCGGTCAAACCGGGCGACTCAGTTAAAACCGGGGACACGCTCGTCGCGCTTGAAGCCATGAAGATGCAAACCACCGTCACCGCAGAGCGCGACGGGGTGATTGCAGACCTCATGGTTGAGCCGGGCATCACCATTGACGCGAAAGACCTGATTATGACGTTCAAGGATGTCTGAACCCGCCCACGTCGTCCCACCACCTGTTGACACTCAGCTTGACCAGTCAAGGGCGCTGCTCAAGACCGTATTCGGCTTTGATGCATTTCGTCCGGGTCAGGAAGAAATAGTCTCCTCCATTCTTGAGGGCAAGGACGTGCTGGCGATCATGCCGACGGGAGCTGGCAAATCGCTGTGCTATCAGCTTCCCGCACTGATGCGCGACGGGCTGACGGTGGTTGTCTCGCCACTGATTGCGCTGATGCGCGACCAGGTTGCTGCGCTGCAGGCCAACGGCGTGGAAGCAGGCGCGCTGACCTCCAACACGGACCCCTACGAGGCCGAGCGCATTCATCAGGCCATTGATGACGGCGTGCTCAAACTGCTGTTCATGGCACCCGAACGACTGTCGATTGCCGGCGGGCTGTTGCAGCGTGCGGGTGTGTCGATGCTGGCGATTGACGAGGCGCACTGCGTCAGCCAGTGGGGGCATGACTTCCGGCCTGACTATCTCAAAATCGGCGTGCTGCGTGACCAGTTAAGCGCGCAGCTTGGGCATATACAGATCACAGCGTTTACGGCGACTGCGGACGAAGAAACCCGCAGCGAGATTGCCTCCAAGCTTTTTGCACAAACGCCGCGTGTATTTCTGGGCGGCTTTGACCGGCCAAATCTGTATCTGGCGTTTGAACCCAAGGACCAGCCGCGCCGTCAGGTGGCAGATTTTGTGGCGCAGCACGAAGGCCAGGCGGGCATCATCTATTGCTCGTCGCGCGCGCGCACTGAAAAGCTGGCAGATGATCTGCAAAGCAAGGGTGTTGAGGCGCTGGCTTATCATGCGGGGCTGGACGCCGAAACACGGCAGATCAGGCAGGACCGGTTCACCCGTGAGGACGGCATTGTGATGGTGGCGACGGTTGCGTTCGGCATGGGCATCGACAAGCCCGACGTGCGCTTTGTGGTGCATGCCGACCTGCCCAAGAGCATGGAAAGCTATTATCAGGAGGTGGGGCGCGCGGGCCGCGACGGGTTGCCCGCCGATACGCTGACGCTGTTTGGCGTGGACGACATCAAGCTGCGGCGCCTGCAGATTGATGACAGTGACGCGCCCGAAGACCGCCGACGCGCCGACCACCAGCGGCTGAATGCACTGCTGGCCCTGGCGGAAGCACCCGCCTGCCGCCGTCGGGTGTTGTTGCAGTTTTTTGGCGAGATGGATCATCCCCCCTGCGGTAACTGCGACCAGTGCAAGACGCCGCCCAAAACCTATGACGGGACGCAGGACGCACAAAAGGCGTTGTCCGCGATGGTGCGCACCGGCGAGCGGTTTGGCCTTGAACATCTTATCGCCGTGCTGCGCGGTGAAGACACCGACCGCGTGCGCGCCCTGCGCCACACGCAACTGCCAACCTATGGGGTGGGCGCTGACTACGACAAACACCAGTGGCGCGATCTGTATCGCCAGCTGTTTGCGCTGGGCCTCACCAGCGTGGACCCGCAATATGGGTCATGGCAGGTGACGCAGGCAGGCTGGGCCGTTCTCAAGGACAACGACACTGTTGAGCTGCGCCAGCCGCCCGCCAAACCGGAGCGGCGGCGCGCAACAAGCAAGGCCAGCAAGACCGGCCGCAAACCCGCCATGCCCGTTGACCTGTCAGAACGCGACGGCGAACTGCTGCTGGCCCTCAAAGCCAAACGCACGCACCTCGCCAAGGCGCAGAACGTGCCAGCGTATGTTATTTTCCCCGACAAAACGCTGGTGGAAATGGCCATGGCCCGCCCAAGCTCGCTGGACGAAATGGCCGAGATTGGCGGCGTCGGCGCGCGGAAACTGGAAAAGTATGGGGCGGTGTTTTTGGAGGTTGTGCAGAGTGCTTAAGCAACCTGCGTAACCTGCCTTATACTTCTCGCACGCTTCGCGGTCGTGCTGGCAGCCGCCACATCCAGCTCATAGGTTTTTTGCAGATTGAGCCAGAACTCCGGCGTGGTGCCAAGCGCCTTGCCCAGCAAAATCGCCGTCTCGCCGGTAATGGCCCGCTTGCCTGCAATGATTGAGGTGAGCCGGTTGGACGGCACACCAATATGGCGGGCGAGTGCGCTGGCAGACAGGCCAAGTTCCTGCAAAAAACCTTCTTTAAGCATCTCGCCGGGGTGCAGCGGTTGGCGGGCCATCAGATTTTCCTCACTCAATGGTAGTCAACGATTTCGACGTCATGGGCATCACCGTCTTTCCAGACAAAGCAGATGCGCCACTGGTGATCGATACGGATAGAATGCTGTCCGCGCCTGTCGCCCTTCAGAGCTTCGAGGCGGTTGCCCGGCGGCACGCGCAAGTCGTCAAGAAGATGGCTCGCATCAATGCGGCGAAGCTGTATCAAAGCGCGACGGGCAATGGTGCCAAACTTCCGACTGCGCTGGCCCAGATAGACTTTCTGGCAGTCTTTGTCCCGGAACGAAATTATTGCCATATCGCCGACCCAATTTATACGTATTACGTATCACGTATTTTCCGTGCCTGCAAGATCACACATGCTGATCAATCAGCACCGGGTTGCCGTCGGGGTCAACGAGGGTGATGTGGGCGGGGCCGGTGGTGGTTTCGTCGGTTTCTTCGATGAGGGTGATGCCGTCTGCCTTGAGTGCTTTCTGGATGTTGCGGACGTCTTTGAAATCATCCAGCGTGTTACCTTGGGCGTCCCAGCCGGGATTGAAGGTCAGGGTGTTTTTTTCGAACATGCCCTGGAAAAGACCGATGGTGGCTGAGGGGCTGGCGAGGATGAGGAAGTTGTGCGCTTCGTCGCCGCCGATGACGGCGAAGCCCAGCTTCTCGTAGAAGGCGCGTGAGGCCTTGAGGTTTTTGACGGCGAGGCTGACTGAGAAATTTCCCAGATCGAGTTGGCGTTCCATGGCGGGCACGCTCCCTGATATTTATGCGACAGGGAGCGTGACGGTGCTTGGCGCTTTGCGCAAGCGGGCTGTGGGTGGTGAAGCGATCACATGTGCCGAAGTCATGCGGCTGGTCTCGATATTGCCTTTCCGCGACTTGATCGCGGAATCCAGGGGCTGCTTGCGAGGGCAGTGCCCGTCGCTCTGGGCCCCGCGATCAAGTCGCGGGGAGGCAATGTACGTGTAGCCACCTACGTCAGCGGGCAGCCTTGTACCGTGATGCGGTGCATCACGCGGCGCTGGCCGTTGTAGTCGTTCAAGGCCCAGTGCCAGGTGGCGCGGTTGTCCCAGAAGGCGATGGAGCCGGGCTTCCACACAAAACGGTGGGTGTATTCGGGCCGCGCGCATTGCGCGAAAAGCTGCTGCATCAGCGGGCGGCTTTCTTCTTCGGTCCAGCCTTCGAACCTGACGGTGAAGGCGGGGTTCACATACAGCGCCTTCTTGCCGGACAGGGGATGCGTAACGATGACCGGGTGGATTACCTCCGGCATGGCGTCGGCTACATCCGCGTTTTGGATGCGGCCGTCGTTCTTGCTTTCATGGTCCAGCGCTGCGGCATCGGTCTGGTTGTAGTGGGTGTCGGGTGCGGTGCCAAAAATGTGCGCCGCTGAATGCACGGCGCTGAGCGAGCCGAGCATTTTCTTGAAGCCGTCGCTCAGGCCGTCATAGGCCGCATACATGGATGCAAACATGGTGTCGCCGCCGGTTTGCGGCAGCTCGCGGGCAACAAGGATGGAGCCCATGGCGGGGTCCTGATCGTAGGAATGATCCGTATGCCAACCACCGCCGATATTATCCTTCTGATCCACATCCTTGGAGACCATGGCAATTTCGGGATAGTCCGGGTGGGCGGCAAAAAAGCGGTTGATGTCTATTTCGCCAAACTTGCGGGCCAGGTTGATGTGGTCCTGCTCGGAAATGCTCTGATCGCGGAAGAAGATCAGGCCATGATCTGAAAACGCCTTGTGGATGGCGTCGAACTCGGTGTTGGACAAGCCCCTGGCGATGTCCACGCCGTGAATCTCCGCGCCAACGCCGTCAAGCGGGCGTACGTCAACTGCCGTCATGATCTTTGCTCCTGAACCCTGATGTCGCGCGGCCTTTGGGCCGTCCTGTTTTGATGGTGTCCATTAGAGCACGGCATCACCCGGTTTTCTACCGGCGGCGGTATGCCGGTGAGCTGCTTTTCAGACCACGCGGTTAAGCTCTTTGGCGTCAAGAAAAGCATCAATATTGGCGCGGGTTGTTACCAGAATGCGCTGCATGGCCTCGCGGGTGTTGAAGGCTGAATGCGGCGTGATGACCACATTGCGCAGGTGCAGCAGCACATGGTCCGCCAGCAGCGTTTCGAGGTTGTGGCGGCGCATATAGACCGAGCGCAGCAGCTCTGCCTCTTCGCGGATGGTGGGTTCTTCGGGCAGCACGTCGAGCCCGGCACCGGCGAGCCTGCCGGTAGCCAGCGCCTTGAGCAGTGCATTTACGTCAATAAGATTGCCGCGTGCGGTGTTGATGAGCACGGCTCCCATTTTCATCTTGTTAAAGGCCGCCTCACCAATCATGTGGTCCGTGTCCGCACCGCCGGGCACATGCAGCGAAATGATGTCGGCGGTGGTGAGCAGTTGATCCAGCGACACATACTCAAAGCCCATGCTGCGGGCCGCATCCTCGTTGGGGTGAGCGTCATGGGCGATGACCCGCATGTTGAACCCGTTGGCAATGCGGATGGTGTTGAGGCCGATATGGCCGGTACCGACAATGCCGATGGTTTTGCCCATCAGGTCAAACCCCTGCAGGCCCGCCTGGCTGAAGTCGCCGCGCCGGGTGCGGTCGGTTGCTTCCACCATTTTGTGCGAGACGGCGAGCAGCAGGGCAAACACATGTTCAGCGACCGTGTTTTCGCCATAGGTGGGCACGGTGGCCACGCCAATGCCGCGCCGACCGCAGGTGTCGGCGTCGATATGGTCATAGCCGGTGGAGCGCGTGGCAATGAGTTTGAGGTTTGGCAGCGCCGCCAGGGTCTCAGCCGTCACGCTGGAATACACAAATGGTGAGATGATGTCGGCGTCTGCATAATCGGCTGCGTTTTCCGGTTTGAGGCGCTGGGGCACAAAGGTGACGTCGTGGTCCACCGCCAGCGAGCGCAGCGGCTCCATCTCCCATTCTTCTGTCTCGAAGACGACGATCTTCATCCCGACACCGTCCTTTGCGCAAAGGCTACCGCGCGGCAACCGGTGGTGCGTTTGCCTCGGCTTCGGCAACCGCATGTTTGGTGCGGATAAAACTGTCCGGCGTCACCGACATTGAGTTGATGCCCGCCTCCACCAGAAATTTTGCAAATGTTGGTTTGTCGCTTGGCCCCTGCCCGCACAGGCCCACCTTGCACCCGTTTTCATGTGCGGTGGCAATCACCATTTCGATCATGCGGGTAACGGCAGGGTTTTCCTCGTCAAACAGATGCGCGAGCAACGCTGAATCCCGGTCCACGCCCAGCGTCAGTTGGGTGAGGTCGTTGGAACCGATGGAAAAGCCGTCAAAGCGCCGGGAAAACTCGTCCGCCAGAATGACGTTCGACGGCACTTCGCACATCACGTAGATCTCAAGCCCGTCCTCGCCGCGCACCAGGCCGTGTTCGGCCATGATGGCAAGGACTGAATCAGCTTCCTCCAGTGTGCGGCAGAACGGGATCATCACAACAACATTGGTGAACCCCATCTGCTTGCGCACTTTCGCTAGCGCCCTGCACTCAAGCGCAAACCCGTCGGCGTAGTTTTTGGAATAATAGCGACTGGCCCCGCGCCAGCCGATCATCGGGTTTTCTTCCCTGGGCTCGAACTGACGCCCGCCGATCAGCTCGGCATATTCGTTGGTCTTGAAATCGCTCATGCGCACGATGACCGGGTCGGGGTGCTGCGAAGCTGCAAGCCGTGCCACGCCATAGGCCAGCGTATCGACAAAATAGTCGGGCTTGGATGCGTAGCCCTCAGTCATTTTTTCAATTTTCCGGCGTGCGGATTTGTCGGTCACCTCGTCAAAGCGGGTGAGCGCCAGCGGGTGGATCTTGATGATGTTGTTGACGATGAACTCCATGCGGGCAAGGCCGATGCCGTCCGCCGGCAGCCGCCACCAGCGCAGAGCCGCAGAGGGTGTAGCCATATTGAGCATGACGCGGGTCTTGGTGTCGGGCAGGTTGTCGAGGCTCAACGCCTCGGCCTTGATCTTGGCGATGCCCTCGTAAATGCGGCCTTCATCCCCTTCTGAGCACGAGACGGTCACGTCCATGCCGGTCTTGAGCACGCGCGTGGCGTTGTGGGTGCCGACGATGGCAGGCAATCCAAGTTCACGGCTGACAATGGCGGCATGGCTGGTGCGGCCCCCATGATCCGTCACAATGGCGGCAGCGCGCTTCATGATCGGCACCCAGTCCGGGTCGGTGATGGTGGTGACAAGCACCGCCCCGTCCTCAAACTTAGCGATGTCGCGCGGGCTGGACAGGTTGATGACCTTGCCCGCCGCAGCCCCTGACCCTACTGCCAGCCCACCGCAAATCTGCTTGCCTTTGTTCTTTATACGGAAGGTTTTAAGGTCGGTTGCTTCGGCGCGCGACTGCACGGTTTCAGGGCGCGCCTGCACGATGGCGAGGTCGCCGCTCTTGCCGTCCTTGGCCCACTCGATGTCCATCGGGCAGCCATAGTGCTTTTCAATGATAACGGCCCAGCGCGCGAGTTTCAGCACTTCGTCGTTGCTCAGGGTAAAGCGCGTGCGCTCGTCAGCCTTGGTGCGCAGCCACCTGGTGGGTTTCTTGCTGCTTTTTTTGCCATGCGTATCGGCATAGACCAGCTTTTTCTCCTTCGTGCCCAGCGTGCGCTCGATGACGGGCACCAGCGCGTCATCCTCAAGCAGCGGCTTGAACACCATGTATTCGTCCGGGTCGGCAATGCCCTGCACCACCGCTTCGCCCAGACCCCATGCCCCGGTGATGAGCACCACGTCCGGGAACCCCGTTTCAGTGTCGATGGAAAACATCACACCTGCCGCCCCGCGATCGGAGCGCACCATGCGCTGCACGCCGACAGACAGCGCGACCTGCAAATGGTCAAACCCGTTGTTGTTGCGATAGGTGATGGCCCGATCAGTGAACAGCGACGCATAGCAGCGGCGCACATGCTCCAGCAAAGAGGCTGCCCCCTGGATGTTGAGGTAACTTTCCTGCTGACCGGCGAAACTCGCTTCGGGCAAATCTTCCGCCGTAGCCGACGAGCGCACGGCCACGTCGGGCTTGCGCTTGCCTTCGCGGTTGCCAAGCTCGCGATAGGCGTCTGATATGACGGCCTCCAGTTCGGCGGGCATCTCGGCTTTCAAAAATGCCTTGCGGATTGTCTTGCCAACCTCTGCAAGCTCCGCCTTGCCCGCAGCCAGAGCGCGGGTTTGCTTGCTGATGATCTTGTCGAGTTTGTTGGCAGCCACAAACATACGGTAGGCATCGGCTGTGGTGGCAAAGCCGCCGGGCACATCCACGCCCATCGCGGAAAGATTGGCGATCATCTCGCCCAGGGATGCATTTTTGCCGCCGACGCGCGGCACGTCGTTCACGCGGGCATCTTCAAGCCACAGGATCATGTCCTGTAATGGTATTTGTCGGGCGGGGCGGCGAGCGGCCATGGGTACGATACATCCCTTTGTAGCGTTGCCCGGCCAGTGGCGCGGGCTTCGATTCCTGTCTTTGACAGGGCAGCAAAGAAACATGTCACGGCCATGACATGGCAACCATGACTTAGCGCAAGCGGTGGGGGGTGCCGGTGGGATGCGGGCTAATCGCCGGTTTTCTGCGTCGCAAGCTGGCGGCGATGCTTCATTGACAGCAGCGACGCCGGTACGGCGGCGACGAACGCAATGGCGGCGCCGATGGCAAAGATCGTCGGCAGGCTCATCACGTCGTCAGGCAACGTCAGCAACACGCCGAACAGGCTGAGGCCGAATGATGAGCCGATTTGCCCGGCCAGACGGCTCATGCCTGATGCCATACCGAATTGCGACGACGGCACTGCCGTGGCGATGATGGCCGCGAGCGGCGGCATGGCGATACCGTGACCAATGCCCTGCAACACCAGCCCCAGCAGCAATATGGGAACGCTGGTGACATACACACCCGCCGCAACAAGCACCAGGCCACCAGCCTGCAGCAGCACGCCCAGGACCGTGCCCAACCGCTCTCCCCACTGGGTGGCGATGACGCCGCCAAGGGGGGATGCAAGGGTGAGGCTGACCGTGCGGGTCAGCATCAGCACGGCAGCGACGGATACGGAGTAGCCAAAGTGGTCGATCAGTACCAGCGGTGTCGCAATCAGGGCCCCCAGATACGACATCTGCAAAAAGAAATTGCAGATGACAGGCGCATTGAAGTTGCGGCGCAAAAAGAGCGCGGGCGGCACGATGGGGTCGCTGATGGAACTTTCATACAGCAGGAATACGCCAAGGCCGACAAAGCCAAGAATACCTGCGCTGACCAGCCACGCAGTAGAGACGCCAGGCTCGGCAAACGCGCCGATGACAAACAGAAGGCACGACAGCGCGACGAGCAAAATGAGATTGCCCACATGGTCGAACTTTGCGGGCTGGCGTTCGGTTTCCGGCAGCACGCGCCATGCCAGAATAACCGCGCCGATGCCGGTGGCTGCCTGGAGCAAAAATACAGAGCGCCACCCCAGCAGCTCCACAAACGGGCCGCCGAGAATGAGGCCAAGGGCTGCTGCGCCCGGCCCGCCCATGGACCACCAGCTAATGGCCTGGGTGCGGTGTTGCGGGGGATAAACGTGAAACAAGATCGCCATGGCCGAGGGGCCGGTTGCCCCCGCCATCACCATCGATAACACGCGAAACGCAATCAGCGACCAGATGTCCCACGCGACCATGCACATGAACGCAAAAACCGTTGAGCCCAGAATGCCGCCGATGAAAATACGCCGGTGCCCAAACATATCGCCCAGCTTGCCGATCAATGGCAGCGCTGCGGCAGACACCAGCATGGGCGCTGACACGGTCCATGCGGCGAAGGCTTCACTAACGCCAAAATCGACCGCAATGAGGTTGAGCGCCACTGTCAGGATGGTGAACGGAAACCCGGTCGCCAACATGCCGATCATTCCCGCCCACAGTACCTGCTGGGCTTTCTTTGGGTCATAGACCGGAGGAATGTGGGTGATGTCGCTCATTTGGCGGCTGCGATCGCCTCGTCGGCCGTAGCGGTCGCGTTGAGGATGAAATACGCCGTCAGTGCCGGATCCTGCATCGGCATGAAGTGGCTGAGATGCGGCAGATGCACGTCGCGCGCGTTGGCAAACTCGGTGTGGAGCTGGTCCCAGGTGGGCGAGATGGCAAAGTCCATCAACTTTTCATCACCCGGTGCTCGCCCCTTGGCACGCAGAATTGTGACGGGCACCTTGATGGCGTTCAGGCGGCCATACAGGCAACCGTTGACGCTGCCGATATAAACCGATGCTTCCACATGCGGCGGGCAGGCAAGCGCGAAACCCTCACCGTCCGGATGCGGACGAATGCCATAGCGGCAATAATCTTCAAGCGCCTGCGGCTTCCACAGCGAATAAGGGTGCCGGTCCTTGAAGCGGTCATACATCTCCTGCCAGTCGCGCCATTGGTCGCGGCGCTTGCCGACGGGGTGCTCTGCCGGGTCCATCAGCTCTGCCTTGCCATCTGTGGCGTAGCGTTCCGGTTCCATCATCACCGGGTCAACCAGCAGCAGACGTTCAAACATATCAGGATGCGCGAGCGCCACCTGCGACATGCAATGTGCGCCCATGGAGTGACCAACACCGATGACGTTTTTGAGCGCCAGATGGTCCAACAGCTCGCTGACATCATGCGCCACCAGCGACCAGTCCAGCAGCAGGCCTTTCTTCTCGCTCAGGCCATGCCCGCGCATATCCACCGAAATGATCCGATAGCTGTCGGGAAGATGCCTGACGGTTTCATCCCACACGCGGGCATGAAAGCCCGTGGCGTGCACAAGCACGACCGGCTGGCCATCAGGGTCGCCCCACTCCCAAAAGGAAATGCGGGCTTCAGAGCCATCAAAGAAAGCGTGGCGGGGGTCGGCGTGAGGGTAAGACGGCATGGGACCTGGCAACGTGGTGACAAACAGCGCACGGTACGCATAAGCGCGCGCACGCTGCGTACCACGTTCACAACAGATGCCGATAGGGCGCGCGGCTGCGACCTGTTATGCGCGCGCCCGTCAGTTGGCTTTATTCATACACAAACGCTGCGTCATTCACGTCGATGGCGGGGAGCTGGTCGCGTTCAATCCAGTAGTCCTGATTGTGCTGCCATTCGGGTTTATCGCCACGTTTGGGGAGCAGGTGCATGTTGCGCATCAGGTAGCCGGGGTTGAAGTTTTCCGGGTCTATCCAGTCCAGAATGGGCATGTCCTTGTCTTCGGGGCGCAGCGCCACAGTCACTTTTCTGGCGTTGCGTTTGTCCATGTTTTTCAACAGCTTGCAGACAAAATCACCGACCAGATCAACACGCAGCGTCCAGCTTGCACGGAAATAGCCGAACACCCACACCATGTTGGGCATCCCCGTAAACATCATGCCCCGATAGGTGATGGTGTCGCTGAACGCCATCGGTTCGCCGTTGATGGAAAACGTGATGTCTCCGAGCACACACAGGTTGAAGCCTGTGGCGGTGACGATGATGTCGGCCTCCAACTCCTCGCCGGACTTCAGCAGAATGCCTTTTTCGGTGAAGCGCTCGATCTCGTCAGTCACCATGGAGGCCTTGCCCGCCTTGATGCCCTCGAACAAATCCCCGTCCGGCACGAATGCCACACGCTGACGCCACGGGCGGTATTTGGGTGTGAAGTGTTTGGCAATGTCGTAGTCCGGCGGCAAAAACTCCTTGATGCCCTCAAGCAGTTCTTCCTTCACGACCTCAGGCTCTTCAAACGCACGACGGGTAAGTTCAGCCTGATTGTACAGCACGGCGCGGCGGGTGATTTCGTGGATCCATGTTTCGTCCACCTCAAGCACGCGCAGCAAATCAGCAAGCTCGTTTTCGTTGCGGCCGGGCACAAAATATGTCGGTGAACGCTGCAACACCGTGATGTGCTCACAGTCCGGCGCCATGGCGGGCACGATTGTGGCTGCCGTCGCGCCGGAGCCGATGCAGATCACTTTCTTGCCTTTGTAATCGTAGTTTTCAGGCCAGGTCTGCGGGTGAACAATGTCGCCCTTGAACTTGTCCATGTCCGGCCAGTCAGGCGTATAGCCTTCCGAGTGGCGATAGTAGCCTTGGCACATCCACAGGAAATTGCAGGTAAACACCAGGTCTTCGTTGGTGTCGGTGCGCGTGGCGTGCAGCGTCCACTGCTTGTCTTTATCGGACCAGTCGGCGGAGAGGATCTTGTGGTGGTAGCGGATGTGCTCGCCGATGCCATTTTCACCGATCACCTCGCCCATATAGGTGCGGATTTCTTCGGCCGTCGCAATCGGGTTGCCGGTCCACGGCTTGAAGCGATAGCCGAATGTATAAAGGTCACTGTCGGAGCGGATGCCGGGATAACGATGCATCCACCAGGTGCCGCCAAAATCTTCAAGCGCTTCCAGCACAACGTAACTCTTGTCAGGGCACTGGTCCTGAAGGTGGTAGGCCGCGCCGACGCCGGAAATGCCGGCACCGACAACAAGCACATCAAAGTGCTCGGCTTTGCCGTTTTGGGGGCCATTTGATGATTTGGGGTTGGCCCGGGTGAGGGGTGCGGTATCTGGCATGTGTCTGCTCCCTGGATATGCTTTGGTCGGGCGCTGTATGCAGGCTGCGCGCCCATTTTGATTTCAGGGTCAGCCTGACGCAATCTGACAAACTGTCAAATGACACAAATCAACTTGCGGGCCGTCGGGGTGCATCAGGGGTGCGGCGGCGCGTCCGCTTGAACGGACAAGGGCGGGCTGATACCCGTTAAAACATGGAAACACTTACATTACGCCGCCCGGACGACTGGCATGTGCACCTGCGCGATGGCGAGATGCTGGCGCTCGCCGCCAACTTTACCGCCCGGCAGTTTGCCCGCGCGATCGTCATGCCCAATCTTGTGCCGCCCGTCACGACGGTGGCCGCCGCAACCCACTACCGTGACCGCATTCGCCACGCCGTGCGGCCTGACCATGGCTTCACACCGCTGATGACCGCCTACCTGACCGACGACATTGATGCCGACGAGATTGAGCGCGGTTTTCGCGAGGGCGTGTTCACGGCGTGCAAGCTGTACCCGGCGAACGCCACCACCAATTCGGCGGCAGGCGTCACGGACGTTAAAAAACTGTCCGCGGTGTTCGAGCGGATGCAGACCATCGGTATGCCGCTTTTGATCCACGGCGAGGTCGTGTCGCCGGAGATCGATATTTTTGACCGCGAGGCGGTGTTTCTGGAGACAACGCTTGGCCCGATGCTGAAAGATTTCCCGGCGCTGCGGGTGGTGCTGGAGCACATCACGACGGAAGACTCGGTTGTGTTTGTTAGCGAGGCCGGGCCGAATGTTGCCGCCACCATAACAGCGCATCATCTGCGCATAGACCGCAACGACATGTTTGCGGGCGGTATGCGGCCTCACGCGTATTGTTTGCCCGTTGCCAAGCGGCGCAAGCACCGCGAGGCGTTACGCAAAGCCGCAACGTCGGGCAACCACAAGTTTTTTCTGGGTACGGATTCAGCGCCGCATCACAAATCAGAAAAAGAAAGCGCCTGCGGCTGCGCAGGCATTTTCAGTGCACCTGTGGCGATTGAAAGCTACGCGCAGACCTTTGAGGAGGAAGGCGCGCTGGCAAAACTTGAAGGCTTCGCCTCCGAGTTCGGCCCGCAGTTCTATCGCCTGCCGCTCAATGACGGCACCGTCACCCTTGAACGCACCGCCCATGCAGTGCCCGACGTGATTGAGGACGGACACATCGCAATCGTGCCGTTCCACGCAGGCGAAAGCATTCACTGGCGGCTGGTGGACTAGCGCATCAACCGCGCGGCCCTGAACGCGATGGGGGCCAGACCCGTCATGTAAAAGCCCAGAATGGTGCCGCCGACCCAGCCGGTGACGTCATCTGACAGCCCAAGGGATGTTCCCGCCGCCTCGATTGCATCGCGCAGCACAAACAACACGACGATGCCTGCAACTGCCATGATGACCATCTGCCACCACGCCGACCGTGCGCGGTCAGGGGCCAGACGCGTGTCGAGTGCCGCACCGGCCAGCCAGCCCGCCAGCATGAACATCACGGAGAGGATCGGCCCGGAGCCTGTATGGGTTGCACGGTCTGCCGCTTCAACGGCGGTTGGCCAAAGCGCTGCAATAAGCGGCACAAGAGCAAACACCAAAATGAGCTGAGCAACCGGTGCCCGGCGTAGCGCCATGACAAGGGAGTTTGACGGCGACACCAACCAGGCAAACAGCGCAAGCGTTAGCAGCGCCAGCGCCGTGCCGGTCAACACGTCGTCCACATCATGCACGCCCAGATACAGACGGCTGAAGCTGACGCCGACGGCAAGCACAATGCACACCCCCCACATCCACGGGCGGCGCACTTCATAGGCCAGCCACAGCCACATGACGACAGCAACCTGGGTATGCCCCGACGGACGGCCGGGAGAACCTGTCACCTGTCCGTCGAGCTGGATTTCAGCCGGAGGTCGCGGATCCTGCCAGAGATCCTTGAACCAGCCGTTGACGACAGCAGTGATGGCAACAAGCGCAGTGAGACGGGTGAACATGGCCCGGTCCCACAGCCAATAGCCGATGGGCAGAAAGATCAGAAAGAACGGCGCGTAGCCCAGCCACGTGAAGCCCTTTGCGATAGGCGTCGCCCACTCGCTGCGCAGCGGCAGCACCCATTCCATTGAGTACAAAAAAGCATCCATTGGTCCGCACACCCCCTATTGCACTGCAAAGCAATGCCGATGGCGAAGAGCGGCGTGCTTATTGTGTTCTCCGGCTATTTGATGCCGGCTGACTGAAACGCTAGCACAGCAGCCGCTGCCAGCGAAATATCAGCTTCCGCGGCGGTTGACCGGCCCGCGCCTTACCTCGGCAAAGCGGTTGTCTGCGGTGCGCTTGCGCGCCTCCACATCATGCGGGGTCACAGGCTCATGGCAGTGACTGCAATGCAGCATACCGGCAAAGTCGTGGCCGCAGGTTGTATGGCGGCGCAGAATGGGCGGACCGGCGGCATCTGAATAATGTTCGTCGCCCCAATCAAGCAGCGCGACGACGGCCGGATAAAGCCCCATGCCCTTGGGGGTCAGCCGGTATTCAAAGCGCGGCGGCCTCTCCTCATATTGCCGTTGGGTGAGCACACCATGCTGCTCAAGCAGCCTGAGCCGGTTTGCAAGGGTGGTCCGCGAAATGCCCAGCCGCTTTTGAAAATCTTCAAAACGACGCACACCGAGAAAAATGTCGCTCAGAATAACCAGCGTCCAACGGTCACCCAGCACGACAGACGTGCGGGCCATGGAGCACTGCTCATTCGGCAGATCATCCCATTTCATTTGCCGCTCTCCTGACGCTGATGTGCCGCCGATGCCCAACCAGCACCAAAGCCAATGCCCGGCTTTGTATATAAAGCCCGGCTTTGTATCCCGGCTTTGTATATAGTGCAGTCCCTCGACTCAGTCCAGTTATTGGACTAACCTGATTTCGTAGCCGGTTCGTTCCCTCATCCAGATCAGCATTGGACACAAACGCCATGCCCGCAGCAGCCCCCTTCGACCCCGAAGCCATTGCCACGGCGACGTTCAAAGAGCGGCCGGTACGCGCGGGCGTAACAACAAAAAAACTCATATGCGCCGCCTGCGACATTGCCTGCACGGTTGTGGGTGAAGTGCAAAAGGGCCGCGTGACCAAAGTCAGGTCATCAGACAACCCGATCTTTCGGGACAATATCTGCATGAAGGGCATCATCGCACCCAAGGGCCTTGCCCACCCGAACCGCATTCTGCATCCGCTCAGGCGGGTCGGCGAGCGCGGCTCAGGCGAGTGGGAACAGGTCACGTGGGATGACGCCATGCGTGACATCGGCACCCGCCTCAAGAAGGTAATCGCCGATCACGGGCCGGAAGCCTGGGCTGTGTCCACCAGTCAGTGGAACACCGCAACAGACCACGGGCTTGGCCGCCGGATCATGAACCATGTGGGCTCGCCAAACTGGATCAGTGGTGTGGCGCTGTGCGCGGGTAACACCGCCGCCGTGAACCGCTTTACCTATGGGTGGTTTCCGTTCGGCGACTTTGCCAACACCAAATGCATTGTGCTGATGGGGCACAATCCGCGTCGCCATAGCTGGACGCCGCTCTACAACTCAATCCGCAGTGCGCAGGCGAAGGGCGCCAAACTCATTGTCATGGACCCGCGCCGCAGTTCGAGTGCTGAACGTGCGGACATCTGGTTGCCCCTCAAGGTGGGCAGCGATGCAGCCATGATGTTCGGCTGGCTCAAGGTCATCATCGACGAAGAGCTGTATGACAAGGAGTTCGTCAAAAACTGGACCATCGGCTTTGAAGACCTGAAGCAGCGCGTAAACGAGTTTCCGCTTGAACGGGTTGCAAAGCTGACCGGCTGTGATCCTGAAATGATTGCCGAAGCCGCCCGCGTGTATGCGACCAGCGGTCCGGCGATCATTCCCTGGACGCCGATTACGGATATGCAGCGCAACAGCACCTCAGGCATCCGACTGCAAACAATCCTTCGCTCCATTTGCGGCAACGTGGATGTGCCCGGCGGTGAGCTGTTGCAGGGCTTCAACCCGGACATCATCAACGAATCCGAAATTGAAATGCACGACGTGCTGTCGGACGAGCAAAAAGCCAAACAGCTTGGCTCGAAAGAGCATCCTGCTTTCACGTATCGCGGGCAGCTTCCTTTCAGGGAGCCGACAAAGCGCGTGTATGGCCAGGAATACGCCAACCTCGTGATGGGCTGCCACATGGCCACGCCGTCCGCCACCTTCCGCGCCATGGCGGGCGAAGGCGAGTATCCGGTAAAGGCGTTTTTCTTCCTCGGCAACAACCCGCTGATGAGCTTTGCCAACATGCCGCTCATTCAAAAGGCGATGATGAATCAGGATCTGATTGTCGCCCATGAGCAGTTCATGACGCCTTCCGCACAACTTGCCGATTATGTTCTGCCTGCGGACAGTTGGCTGGAACGGCCGTGGCTGCACGATATGTTCGGGTGGATGTCAACCGTGCGGTTTTCTGAACAGGCCATGGAACCGCCCGGCGAATGCCGCAGCACGTTTTCGTTCTGGAAAAGCATTGCCGGCGCACTCGACCGGCCGGAGCTTGTACCCTGGCAAACGCTTGAAGACTTTTATGACTATCGCGTGGCGCGTACCGGCAAGACTTTTGGTGAGCTGGTGCAAACCGACGTTTACTTCAAGACGCCCGCCTTCAAGACCTATGAGCAAACCGGCTTTGCCACACCCAGCGGCAAGGTAGAGCTCAAGTCATCCATCCTTGAAGATCTGGGGTTTGATCCGCTTCCCTACTTCCGGGAAGACCCGCCCAAGGACGAGAATTATCCGCTGCTGATGTTTACCGGCGTGCGCGAGGACGGGTTTTTCCAGACCGGGCACAGGCATATTCCCGAAATGCGGGCCCGCCACCCGGAGCCGGAAATATTTCTCAACGAAAAAACGGCGCGCGCTGCCGGTGTGAAAGAGGGTGAATGGGTGACCGTTGAAAACCAGTTGGGCCGGATCAAGGCCAAGCTGGCGATCAAGGATGCCATGCCCGACGATCTGGTGCGTGTGCCGCATGGCTGGTGGAAACCGGAAATGCAGCAAGGCATTGGGCACTTAAGTGGTGCGCTGGACTATAGCGACGCACAACTGTGTCGGGATGACCCGGACTTTCTCGACCGTGAGCAGGGCATTCCCCATATCAAGGGCATTCCATGCCGCGTGGCACCGCTGGCGGATGATGCAGAGGCAAAGGCAACCAACGAAGCACGCACCATGGAGCCTGCAGAATGACCGCTACGGACAAGCAGATCCGCGCCCAGCAGCGCAGTGCGCGACTGATGGTCTGGCTGGCGGCACGCAGTTCACGCAACACGTCGTTTCTCGACAAATTGTGCCGCGCCATTGTGGTGCGGGCAACCGCTGTTGACCCGGAAAAGGACTTCATGCGCGACGAACTGATTGACAACGATGAAGGGTTTGACCCGGACGAACTGGAACGTTATCAGCGCGGCGAAACCGTTTAGGGAGCGCAGACCCAACGCCCGCCTTTCGTGTTTGTGCGTTGATGTGGCCCTTGCCGGTTGCTAGCCTTGATCTTTGTTGGCTCATCAAAACGGACAATAAGAAAGACAATAAGAAAAATGAAAAAGCTGCTCCTTGCCGCTGTCTCGCTGGTTGTACTTCTGGCTGCCATCGTCATCATTCGCACGCTGATGTTCACGCCTCCTGAGCACGAGGCAACAAACACCATTACCCACGCGCCGGATGCAGACGTCCTGGCGGGGCACCTGGCTGAGGCCATTCAGTTTCCAACCATCTCGCGGCAAGACCCGGATGCGGGTGACGTTGCCGCTTTTGATGGGTTCATTGCGTGGTTTGAGGCCACCTACCCCGCAGCGCACACCGCGATGAACCGCACACTTATTGCTGACCACACTATTTTGCTGGAATGGCGCGGGCGTGATACGTCCGCCCGGCCGGTGTTGCTCACAGCGCATTACGACGTGGTGCCTGTTATTCCGGGTACGGAGGACCAATGGGAGCAGCCCCCTTATGCGGGCATTATCGCCGACGGCTATGTATGGGGACGCGGTGCGCTGGACGACAAGGGTGCCATCATTGCGATGATGGAAGCCGCCACCATGCTGCTGGAGCGCGGCTTTCAGCCGCAACAAACAGTGTATTTCAGCTTCGGCCATGACGAGGAGATTGGAGGACGTGTGGGTGCGGCAAGCGTTGTTGAATATCTGCGCGAACGCGACATTCAGCTAGCGTGGTCGCTGGACGAAGGTTCGTTCGTGCTCGACGGACTTATTCCCGGCCTCGACAAGCCCGTGGCGATGATAAACGTCGCTGAAAAGGGCTACGTCACCATTGATATTGTGGCGAGTGCGACAGGCGGCCACTCTTCCATGCCACCGGGCGATACCGCTGTGACGACACTCGCGGCCGCGCTGGTGAAACTGCGCGATGCGCCAGTGCCCGGCGGGCTGGATGGCGTGTCGGGTGAAGCCTATTCAAGCCTTGCGCGGCACATGCCGTTTACCCAGCGTATGGCGTTTGCCAACCAATGGCTGTTTGGCGGCATGATTGAAGGCATGTTGACGCGGCTTCCCGCGGGCAACGCCATGCTGCGCACCACAACGGCGCCGACCATGCTGTCGGCCAGCATCAAGGAGAATGTGCTGCCGATCACGGCGACAGCAACCGTCAACTTCAGGCTGCACCCGCGCGACACGGTGGACAGTGTTGTGGCGCACGTGGAAAACGCCATTGGCGCGGACAACATTGAAGTGATCGCGCGGCGCGGCAACAATGCGTCGCCGGTGGCCAGCACAACGTCAGCGGGCTTTGAAGCAATGGTTGCCGCAACCCACGCTGTGTTTGGTGAGGTGGCCATCGCGCCGGGACTGACGGTGGCCGGCACAGACAGCAAGCATTATGCGCTGGTCGCAGATGATGCGTACCGCTTTCACCCCTTTGTGCTGGGGCCGGACGACATCACCACCATTCACGGCACCAATGAAAAAGTGTCAATTGCCAATCTGGTGTACGCCACAGACTTTTACATTGAGCTGTTGTCGTCACTCGAAAGGTACACCGCCCCTTAGCTGAAGCTGATGATGCGGCTCATCTTGTCGCGGTCGATCTTCAACACGTCGCCGCCTTTTTTGATATAGCGACGCCACGCAATGGCGATGGCGTTTTGTTTGGTGGTGGCCAGCGGGTGCCTGCGCGGATGATAGCGCCTGGAGAAGGTGGGCAGGCAGTGCCACACCATCTGCCCTGCGGTTGCCGCCACAAACCACGTGGCCTTGATCGCCTTGCCGGGGCTTTTGAAATAACCCTCGACGCGGCACATGTGAAAGTAGGCAGCCAGCAGCTCCTTCACGATGTGGAGCAGCGCCACCAAAATCATGTATTTGCGGTACCACTCCTGCTCACCATACAGCGCCTTGTACACCTCAAAGGCTACGGCACCGTGTTCCACTTCTTCCACCTGATGCCACACCCACAAAGCCTTGATGGTGGGGTCAGAATCCTGAAGCCACTTTTCGTAGTTGGCGAGAATAATCATGCCGGCCAGAAACGTGAATGTTTCATAGCCCGACGTGAAGCCGACCAGGCGTTTGAGATCGTCGGTTTTGGCACGGTGTGTGAAGAACACACGGGCACGCTCATCAAGCTGCGCGACGCGCGGGTAACGGGTGGCCAGTTTCTTGTTGAAGGCCAGAAAGTTTTTGGCGTGGTGGGCTTCCTGCCCGGTGATGGCACTCATGTCGGCGCGCAGACGTTCATCAGTGATGTGCTTCTTGGCGGTGGACATGGAGCGGATCAAGTAACGCTCGAAATACGGCACATGCACACCAAACGCATTTATGTAGATCGAGAACTCCGGCGACGAGCGGCTCCACACAATTTGTTCCGGCGTCAGCGCCTCCACGTCAAACTCAAGCGGGCGCACCGGGATGTCGTCCATCGGGTGCTCATCGCTGCTGATGGTTGGCGTTGGTTGGGGTTGAATTGCGTCGGACATGATAATGTTCCGTACAGGGAGTTTAAGTGTTGTTATCGCTTGGCACGGCGCGCAGCATGGCCACCACAATGACAATCAGCACGATGGCCACAGCGAAGGCAGGCAGGAACGCCAGCGGCGCGGCCCAGCTTGCCTCACCCACCGGGTTGTCGCCCAGCGACAGACCGCGATTGGGCGTGAAAATACCGAAGATGTAAAAGAACGCATTGCCCCAGACCGTCAGCACCAGGCCGATGGAGATGCGGCGCACTGCGGCGGCGCTGAGCGTGAGATACGGAATGAGCAGAGCAAAGACGATGGCCATGATGCCATTCATGATGCTGCCCACATGCACCGCGCGCCATTGTGATGGCTCGCCGGGAATGGCGTAGTCAAACACGATGGGCAGGGGCGAAAGGGAGATTTGCCCCAGCGCGCTGAACGCCAGCATGAAGCCGCCGACAAGGCCGAGCAGGCAAATGATGAGTGCGTGGCGAACGACCAGGCGCTGGTTTTTGTCGAGTGTCATGCGGTGTCTCCCCCCGTATTTTTGCAAAACGCTATACCCGGAGGGGGCCATCGACCACCCCGAAGTAAAACACGGATTTGAACTACGCACTTTGGCCAGTTGCCGCGCGACTCAAAGGCTAGGAATCGCCCGCCTTTTTGGTGGATTCCCGCTCAGCCCAGCCAAATATGCCCTTTGACATCAACGACAGTTCGGCCTTGCGGCGGGCACCATATATCTGCGCGCGGGCCACGTGGGCGTCGCGGTTGTCAGGCTCCGCCAAAGCTGCCGCCTCAACAAGATGACAGGCGAGGCGCATGTCGGCGTCTTCGCCCGTTTGCGCCAGCGCCTGCGCACGAGCAATGACGGGGGCGACGCCACCGGCCAGCGCGACAATTTCCTGCGCCAGCATTGCGTCAGGCGCTGGTTTGAGGCGGGACGGGTTGCCATCGTACCAGCCGCCGTAGAGCCGCCATACATTGTGCAGAATGAACTCCGGCTCGTCGTACACGGGCTTGAGATAGGGCTTGTCGATGAAATGGCCGGGGAGTTTGACGTTGTGCAGCACATCGTCAAACCGTGCGCCGTTGTTCATCATTTCAAGGGCCTGATGCACCAGCGTTTCAAGGGCTGTGGCAATGGTATCAAGCACCGTTGCAATGCGTGCCTTGCCCTCGATCGGCAGGCCGTGGGCGGGCAGCAGAAGCTCAGGCTCTTTCGCTGCCATATCGCGCAGGGCCTTGGCCCACTCCAGCGGATAGCGCTGCACTTTTTGCGGGTTACCCGCATTGGGAAACACCCAGGTGACAAAATCACCGGAGCAAATGGCCTTGTGTTCGGGAATCCAGGCCCACAGATGGTCGTCGGTTTCGCCAATGGCGTGGTTGAGCTGAAACGTCAGGTCGCCCGCGCGCAACGTCATGGCATCACGAAAGGTCGTATCCGGATCAACCCACGGGTCCGGGCCAAAGCGGCGCGGCTGCGGTGTGCCGCCTGCGTTTCCATTTCCACCGCCGCCCATCTTGAGCTCCGATGCGGGTGCAAACTGGCGCGCATTGATGGTGAAGTTGTAGCCGTTGGTCAGTTCGTAGCGCCTGAAACGGGGCGACACATTTTCGTGGGCCACAACCTGCGGGCGGGTGTGGCCCTTGTCGCAGGCCTCGCACAAAATGGCCCCGGTGCCGCCCACATGGTCGGCGTGGCCGTGGGTGTAGCAGATATGCGTGACGGGCTCGTCGCTCCACTTGCGCAGCGACGTAAGCACCCCACCGGCAAACGCATCGAGGCTGGTATCAAACAGCACCAGCCCATCGCCGGACTTGAGCGCCACCACATGGCTGAACGCCTCAATGAGCGCCACACCGTCGCCAACCTCGGAAAGCTCCGTCGTCGGACGGTTGATGAGACCCGCGCCTTCATACACGCCATTGTCGATATAGTGCGCAGACCGCGCCAGAATCTCGGACATTTCTCGCTCCCGGATATGGCGGGATTTCTGTGCCCACCCTTTGATCTGCAAACTATCATTAATTTGCGGCAGGAAGCGAGACTGTCGGCGTACTGCCTAGTTCAACGGAATGGAGAGCTTGAGCGAGCCGCCATATATGGAGGCATTGGTGCCGATGCCATCAAAGTTGCCGCTGATGGCCAGCGACGTGCCGCCGGGCATACGGTAGTCGAGGCCCGCCCCGGTGCGCCCGCGCAGGCCACTCACTTCCTTGGCCAGTGAGCCGTCGGAAAACAGGCCGT
Source organism: Pyruvatibacter sp. (assembly GCF_040219635.1). Classification (NCBI taxonomy): domain Bacteria; kingdom Pseudomonadati; phylum Pseudomonadota; class Alphaproteobacteria; order Hyphomicrobiales; family Parvibaculaceae; genus Pyruvatibacter; species Pyruvatibacter sp. The sequence continues at coordinate 1,826 of NZ_JAVJSC010000011.1, read as the reverse complement.
CGTCGCCAAACACATATGCACCGTTAAAGCTGACAGACGGTGACAGCACGTCACCTGAGGGCAACTCGAACACATAGCCGATCTGCGGGCCTGCGCTTACTTCACCCTGCGACACGGTCTGGCCGGGGATCGCCACATTGAGTGTGTTGGTAAAACTTTCCTGTGTCTCGCTCAGATAGGCGAGCGAAACAGTTGGCCTTATGCTCCAGGCACCATCCTGAAAATCGCCAATGAGGGCGCCGCTGGCCAGCCACCGGGTCGTGTCAAAACTGTCGGTGTACTGACCATTGAGACTGACGTCATTGCTGGAGCGGCCCCACGCGGCGCGCACATCAGCAAACAAAACATCGTCCAGCCTGAACGTTGCATAGGGGCCTGCCATCCAGCCGGTGCCGGTGACCTCGCCGCCATTATCGGCGTTTTGCCTGAACCAGTCATACTGCACCAGCGCGCCGACCAGAATGTCCGGCGTTACAAGCTGGTCTGCGCCTGCATAGACCACGCCGAACGACCCATCGGACTGGCGGTCATCAAAGCCCGCGATTGTGCCTTCAACCCAGAGTGTCCGGCGATCAAGATCAAACACCGGCGCCGTGTCGTCGTCGGCCTTCACGCCGGGCTGTGTGCCCCACCCCATGGCAGATGAGAACGACAAGATGTCGCCGGAGAAAGCCACCTGCACCGGCAGCGGGATTGACCCGGACAAGCCAAAGCCCGCCAGCGAGCCGCTGGCCGTACTGCCGATTTTTGTGCTGCTGAACCTGGCCGTGCGTCTGCCTGAGCCGGGCTGGTTGGCCAGCAAAAACGTGCCGCGCGCGCCGAGAAAATCAGCGATCATCCGCGAGGTCGCAGCACGCGCTTCAATGGCCACGAATGTACAGATGACGGTTTCCCCGCCGGTGAGCACGATAGTGGCGGCAGCGGTGGCAATATCAACGGTCGCCCTGCTGTCGGTGCAGGTGATGGACGTGATGCCATAGCCAAGCGACACAAGATTTGCAGCGGTCACCGTGTGCGTGCCCACGGGCACGCCGGGCACAGTCAGGGTTGCAGTGCCGCTCACGGTTGTGAGGGATCAATTGAGAACGGCAGTGGATGATGTGAACTGCGTGGTCACGTCAGGCCCGGCAATGGTTTGCACCAGCGTGATGGTGCCGCCGGCCTGGCCGGTGCCCTGAAGGGTAAATGTGTAGGGCGCTTCGTCCGCATCATCGTTGGCGATGGACACCGTAGCCGTTCGCGCACCTTCCGCAGACGGATCAAATGTCACGGTGAAAGTAGTGCTCGCAGCGGCGGCCACGTTGATAGCGGGTTGCGCGGCGACGGCAAAGTCGGCGGCGTTGACCCCGCCAAGCGTCAAGGCATTGGCCCCCAGCGTGAGTAGGCCGGTGCCGGTGTTGGCGATGGTAAAAGTGTTGGCCTGCGTGCCGGCTACAATATCAATACCGCCAAAATCGGTGTTGTCGGCTGCTGCAGGCGTTACGTCGCCCGACACGATCTCCACACCGTTGCCCCGCACGGCTATTTCAGGCGCGAGAACGGTGCCGGTGCCTGCGATGGAGAATGTGTAGGGGGTCTTGCCCGCTACGTTGTTGTCGATGGAGACGGTCGCCGTGCGCAGGCCGGCCGCTGATGGATCAAACGTCACCACAAACGTGCGCGGGGAGAAGTCAGGAATGGTCGTACTGGACGGTTGGGAGGTCACGGAAAAATCGGCCGCATGGGCACCTGCGAGGGCAACAACGGGTGTGCCGGTCAGCCCCACATTCGACGTCCCTGTGGCGTTCACCGTGAAGGTGCGGGCCACCTGGCCGCCGGTCACATCT
>NZ_JAVJSC010000010.1 GCF_040219635.1 Pyruvatibacter sp. | reverse complement strand
TGTGACGGGTGTTGTGTCGCTTCCCGAAGGCACGGAAATGGTTATGCCGGGCGACAACTGCGAGATGCTTGTTGAGCTGATCGTGCCGATCGCGATGGAAGAGAAGCTGCGCTTCGCCATCCGTGAAGGCGGCCGCACCGTAGGCGCGGGCGTCGTGGCAAATATTATCGAGTAACGCGGTTATTGCAGGCGCTGTGTTTAGGCGCCTGCTGGTTTAGGAGTGTAGCTCAACTGGCAGAGCACCGGTCTCCAAAACCGGGGGTTGGGGGTTCGAGTCCCTCCACTCCTGCCAGCCGCACCGGCATCGGTAGGTGAGGCGGGCAGAGCGGGCACTGACTTTTTCAGTGGCCTCATGAAGATGATTAAAGGCGCAAGAGCGTGGCAAAAGACGTAACGACCAAGAAGAAGACCGGGCCGCTTCAGTTTGCTCAGCAGGTGCGGGCTGAAACCTCGAAGGTGACGTGGCCAACCCGCCGTGAGACCGCGATTACGACCGTGATGGTCTTCATCATGGTTGCGCTGGCGTCCATCTTCTTCTTTCTCGCAGACATGATTTTGAGCTGGGGCGTGCAGTTGTTGCTGAGTGTCAGTATCTAGACTGCTTTAAACTTCTCCGCTCACCAAAAAAGGATACCCGCGCACATGGCGCATCGTTGGTACATCGTTCACAGCTACTCCAACTTTGAAAAGAAGGTTGCGGAGAGCATCAGGGAACAGGCCGTTCGGCAGGGCCTCGAGGATTGCTTCGAGGAGATTCTGGTGCCGACCGAGGAAGTGGTGGAAGTGCGCCGCGGCCAGAAGGTCAACACCGAGCGCAAGTTCTTTCCCGGTTATGTGCTGGTGAAAATGGACCTGACGGACGAAGCGTTTCATCTGGTGAAGAATACCCCCAAAGTGACGGGGTTCCTGGGGTCGGAGTCCAAGCCGCAGCCGGTCAGCCAGGCGGAAGTGGACCGTATCGTCAATCAGGTGCAGGAAGGCGTGGATCGTCCCAAGCCCTCGATCACGTTTGAAATCGGCGAGGAAGTGCGTGTGTCCGACGGGCCGTTCGCCTCGTTCTCAGGGCTGGTGGAAGAAGTGGACGAAGAGCGTGCCCGCCTGAAAGTGGCAGTGTCGATCTTTGGTCGCCCGACGCCGGTTGAGCTTGAATACGCGCAGGTGGACAAGACCTAGTGCGCGGTCCCGGCGTCTGGCCTGATGCTGGCCGGGCTCAAAAAATGCGGCCGGGCTCTAGCAATGACGCGGCTTTTGGCGTATCTCGTGCGCCTACTTGAGTAAGCGCCTCTTTCCTGTCTGGTTTTTTGGGCGGGGTTGGGGCGTTTTCCGTGGGAGGTACAGCCAGTACCGCACCACGGCCCTTCTATCTAGCAGGCGGTTTTATGGCCGCGTGAAGGAGCTAACATGGCGAAGAAGATTATCGGCTACCTGAAACTTCAGGTGCCCGCGGGTGCGGCCAATCCGTCGCCCCCCATCGGCCCGGCGCTGGGTCAGCGCGGCCTCAACATCATGGAATTCTGCAAGGCGTTCAACGCCAAGACGCAGGGCATGGAAAACGGGATGCCCGTCCCCACGATCATCACGATCTTCCAGGACAAGTCGTTTACGTTTGAAACCAAGAAGCCGCCGGCAAGCTACTACCTCAAGAAGGCTGCGAAGCTGAACAAGGGGTCGTCCAAGCCGGGCGCTGAAGTTGCCGGCAAGGTAACCATGAAGCAGGTCCGCGAGATTGCCGAAGAAAAGCTGACTGACCTGAACGCAAACGACATTGATGCCGCTGCACTGATTATCGCAGGCTCCGCGCGCTCAATGGGTATCGAGGTGGTGGGCTAAATCATGGCAAAATCAGGAAAGAAAATTATCGCCTCGCGCGAAACCGTTGATCGTAAAAAGCTGTACACGCTGGACGAAGCGGTGGCGCTTCTCAAGGCGGCTGCCAAGTCCAAGTTCGACGAGACTGTTGAAGTGGCCATGAACCTGGGTGTTGACCCGCGTCACGCTGACCAGATGGTGCGCGGCGTGTGCCAGCTTCCCAATGGCTCTGGCCGGGCAGCCCGCGTTGCTGTGTTTGCCAAGGGCGACAAGGCGGACGAAGCCAAGGCAGCCGGTGCCGATATTGTGGGCGCCGAAGACCTGATGGAAGAAATCCAGGGCGGCAAGATCGACTTCGACAAGTGCATTGCAACGCCTGACATGATGCCGCTCGTCGGCCGGTTGGGTAAGGTGCTTGGTCCGCGCAACCTGATGCCCAACCCAAAGGTGGGTACGGTGACGCCGGATGTGGCGGCAGCCGTGAAAGCGGCCAAGGGCGGCGCTGTTGAGTTCCGCGTTGAAAAGGCCGGCGTGCTGCAGGCAGGCGTTGGCAAAGCCAGCTTCACGCCTGAGCAGATCAGCCAGAACATCGCAGCGCTTGTGGATGCGGTGCAGAAGGCAAAGCCTGCCGGTGCCAAAGGCAACTACATCAAGCGCGTGAGCATCAGCTCTACGATGGGCCCCGGCGTCAAGGTTGACCCGTCAACGCTCAACGCAAGCGCTTAAAAACTATCGCGCATCCTGTTGGGTGCGTGACGAAATCTGCTTTCGCCTTTTGGCGGAGGCAGGGGGTCGGGAAACCGGCCCGCCCTGTCCGTGACTACAGGTGCCCGCGTTTTTCGGGGGCTTAATATCCGCCAGTAGTAGATGGGACGACCTGATTTTTCCGGCATATCTGCCAATCCGCAAGGGGAGGGAGCTGCCGGGCCTTCGGGCCGCTTCTGGCCGATGTTGTGTGAGGGGATTTTTCCCCGGCATTGGCGGACAGGCAAATGAGCGTCGCTGATTTGCCCGGAGTTTTTCCAGCGCATCAGCGGCAATTGCCACCGGGCGGGGCCGCAAGTCGCGGACCTGCCTAACAAGTTGGAGTAGAGCCACGTGGAACGCGCTGAAAAAGATGCGCTCGTCTCGACCCTCAACGGCATCTTTACGGATGCCAATGTGGTCGTGGTGACCCACTATTCAGGCCTTAACGTTGCGCAGCTTTCCGAGTTGCGCACGAGTATGGCCGAAGCCGGTGCGAGTTTTCGGGTAACGAAAAACCGTCTGGCAAAACGTGCTCTGGAAGGGACGCCTGCAAACGAGATCGCTGATCTGTTTACAGGCCCGTGCGCAATCGGCATCTCAGATGACCCGGTTGCCGCGCCCCGGATTCTCGCTCAGTTCGCCAAGAAAAACGACAAGCTCGTTATTCGCGGCGGCATCATGGGCGAGACCGTGCTTGACGAAAACGGCATCAAGGCTTTGGCCGAACTGCCGTCTCTCGATGAGCTCAGAGGCAAAATTGTGGGGATGCTCAACACGCCCGCAACCCGTATCGCCGGAGTGCTTGCCGCACCTGGCGGACAGATTGCCCGTGTCATTGCAGCCAAAGCAGAACAGGGCGATGCGGCTTAACGCATTTCCCGCTCACGAAACTCAACCGTCAGAAGCGGTTTATTGAAGTCTAAGGAACGAACAAAATGGCTAATCTCGATCAGATCGTCGAAGACCTGTCAGCCCTGACAGTGCTCGAAGCTGCTGAACTGTCAAAGATGCTCGAAGAAAAGTGGGGCGTGTCGGCTGCAGCACCTGTTGCTGTTGCTGCTGCCGGTGGCGGTGCTGCGGCTGAAGCTGTTGAAGAAAAAGACGAGTTTTCTGTTGTGCTGACGTCAGCCGGCGACAAGAAAATCAACGTCATTAAGGAAGTTCGCAGCATCACCGGGCTGGGCCTCAAGGAAGCCAAGGAGCTTGTGGAAGGCGCGCCCAAGGAAGTGAAGCCGGACGTGCCCAAGGCGGAAGCCGAAGCAATGAAGAAGAAGCTGGAAGAAGCCGGCGCGACCGTCGAACTCAAGTAGTTCACGCTGCGTTTTGACTGGCGGGTTGGCGGTATGTCCGCCAGCCTCTTGATAATACGGTTTGGGCAGGCCATATTCTGGTCCACCCAAATAATTCAAGTGGCCATATGCCGGGTTTGCAGTTTTGCAAACCCGGCGTATGCGTCGCTTTCGTGCATGCCGGGTTTCGGGAAAACAAGGGAAACCTTGACGAATAGGACCTGTCTGCGCTGGTGAAGCCGGGCTTTCGCTCGTGTTTTTGCCGACCCACATTCGTGGCGCGCCCTGCGTGGTGTGTCATCCCCTGATTCGCTTATGTGCGAGGACACTTGATGTCGCAGTCCTTTACCGGCCGCAAACGTATCCGCAAATTTTTCGGTCACATTCCCGAAGTGACCAAGATGCCGAACCTCATCGAGGTTCAAAAACAGTCTTACGATCAGTTCCTGCTGACCGATCCGGCCGACCGTAAGCCGGATGAAGGCCTTGAAGCGGTGTTCCGCTCGGTCTTCCCGATCTCGGATTATGCCGAGACGTCCACGCTGGAGTTTGTTTCGTATTCGTTTGAAGACCCCAAATACGACACCGAAGAGTGCCAGCAGCGCGGCATGACCTATGCCGCGCCCCTGAAGGTGACGCTGCGCCTCATCGTGTTTGATGTGGACGAAGACACTGGCGCCAAGTCCGTCAAGGACATCAAGGAGCAGGACGTTTATATGGGCGACATGCCGCTGATGACGGAGAACGGTACGTTCATCGTCAACGGCACGGAGCGCGTGATTGTTTCCCAGATGCACCGTTCGCCGGGCGTGTTCTTTGACCACGACAAGGGCAAGACGCACTCATCGGGCAAGCTGCTGTTTGCTGCCCGCGTCATTCCCTATCGCGGTTCCTGGCTCGACTTCGAGTTTGACGCCAAGGACATTGTGCACAGCCGCATCGACCGTCGCCGGAAAATCCCGGCGACGACACTGCTTTACGCGCTGGGTCTCGACAGCGAGCAGATCCTTGATCTGTTTTATGGCCGCATTTCCTACAAGAAGGCCAAAGACGGCTGGAAGACGACGTTCAACCCGGATGGTATGCGTGGCATCAAACCCGTGGTTGATCTCGTGGACGCCAAGACCGGCGACGTTGTGATTGAGGCTGGGCGCAAGATTACGCCGCGCCTTGGCAAGAAGCTGCTTGAAGAAGGCGTAAAAGAGCTTCTGGTTGCCCCGGAGAACCTGATCGGCCAGTTCATCGCCAGCGAAATGGTGAATGAGGAAACCGGTGAGATTTTTGCTGAAGCCGGTGAAGAGATCACTGAAGAGCTGTTCGAGACCTTTGCCGAGGCCGGTATCAAGGCGTTTGAAGTTCTTGACATCGACCAGGTGAATATCGGCGGTTACATCCGCAACACGCTGGCCGTTGATAAGGCCACCAACAAGGAACAGGCGCTGGTGGACATCTACCGCGTGATGCGTCCCGGTGAGCCGCCAACCCCGGACACGGCGCAGGCGCTGTTCGACAGCCTGTTCTTCGACAGCGAGCGCTATGACCTGTCAGCGGTTGGCCGCGTGAAGATGAACATGCGTCTTGATCTGGACGCAGAAGACACCGTGCGCGTATTGCGCAAGGAAGACATCATTTCTGTCATCAAGACGCTGGTGGACCTGCGCGACGGGCGTGGCGAAATCGACGACATTGACCATCTGGGCAACCGCCGGGTGCGCTCGGTGGGTGAATTGATGGAAAACCAGTTCCGCGTTGGCCTGCTTCGCATGGAGCGCGCCATCAAGGAACGGATGGGTTCGGTCGATATCGACACGGTGATGCCGCAGGACCTTATCAACGCCAAGCCGGTTGCTGCGGCGGTGCGTGAGTTCTTCGGTTCCTCGCAGTTGTCGCAGTTCATGGACCAGACCAACCCGCTGTCGGAAATCACCCACAAGCGGCGCCTGTCGGCGCTTGGGCCGGGCGGTCTGACGCGCGAGCGTGCGGGCTTTGAGGTGCGCGACGTGCACCCGACCCATTACGGTCGTATCTGTCCGATTGAAACGCCGGAAGGCCCGAATATCGGTCTTATCAACTCGCTGGCCACCTATAGCCGCGTCAACAAATACGGCTTTATTGAAACGCCATACCGCAAGGTGAAAGACGGCGTGGTGACGGATGAGGTTGTGTATCTCTCCGCCATGGAAGAAGGCCGTTACGCCATTGCGCAGGCGAACGTCTCGATCGAGAAAGACGGGACGTTCACGGACGAACTGATCGCGGCGCGTCGCGCCGGTGACGTTTTGATGATGCCGCGTGAAGAGGTGGGCTTTGTGGATGTGTCGCCGCGCCAGTTGGTGTCGGTTGCCGCAGCCCTTATTCCGTTCCTTGAAAACGATGACGCCAACCGCGCTTTGATGGGCTCCAACATGCAGCGTCAGGCTGTGCCGCTGGTGAAGGCGGATGCGCCTTTGGTGGGCACCGGCATGGAAGCTGTTGTGGCGCATGACTCAGGTGCCGCCATTGCCGCTCGCCGCACCGGCGTTGTGGATCAGGTGGATGCCACCCGTATTGTGGTGCGCGCCACGGAAGAAACAGACAACTCCAAGTCAGGCGTGGATATCTACAATCTGCGTAAGTTCCAGCGGTCCAACCAGAACACCTGCATCAACCAGCGTCCGCTGGTGAAGGTGGGCGATCAGGTGAAGGCCGGTGATATCATGGCCGATGGTCCGTCCACGGACCTTGGTGAGTTGGCGCTTGGCCGCAACGTGCTTGTCGCGTTCATGCCGTGGAATGGCTACAACTTTGAAGACTCGATCCTGATCTCCGAACGCATTGTGCGGGACGACGTGTTTACGTCGATCCACATTGAAGAGTTTGAAGTGATGGCCCGCGACACCAAGCTTGGGCCTGAAGAGATCACCCGCGACATTCCCAATGTGGGCGAGGAAGCGCTGCGCAACCTCGATGAAGCGGGCATTGTGTATATCGGTGCTGAAGTGCATCCCGGTGACATTCTGTGCGGCAAGATCACGCCGAAGGGTGAAAGCCCGATGACGCCGGAAGAAAAACTTCTGCGCGCCATCTTCGGTGAAAAAGCCTCAGACGTGCGAGACACCTCGCTCAAGCTGCCGCCCGGTGTTTCCGGTACGGTGGTGGAAGTGCGTGTGTTCAACCGCCACGGTGTGGACAAGGACGAACGCGCGCTTGCCATCGAGCGGGAAGAAATTGAACGCCTCGCCAAGGACCGTGACGACGAACTGGCGATCCTTGAGCGCAACGTGTTTGGCCGTCTGGAAGACATGCTGCTCAACAAGCAGGTGGCGTCCGGCCCCAACGACATGGCACCCGACAGCAAGGTGACGGCATCTGTTCTTGAAGAGTTGTCGCGCGGCCAGTGGTGGCAGATTGCTCTTAAAAACGACAAGGCCATGGCCGATGTCGAAGCGCTGAAAAAGCAGTACGACGACGGCAAGAAGCGTCTTGATGCCCGCTTTGAGGACAAGGTCGAAAAGCTGCAGCGGGGCGATGAGCTGCCGCCTGGCGTGATGAAGATGGTCAAGGTGTTTGTGGCGGTGAAGCGCAAGCTGCAGCCGGGCGACAAGATGGCCGGCCGTCATGGCAACAAGGGCGTGATCTCCAAGATCAACCCGATCGAAGACATGCCGTATCTGGAAGATGGCACCCACGTGGACATCGTGCTCAACCCTCTGGGTGTGCCGAGCCGCATGAATGTGGGTCAGATTCTGGAAACCCATATGGGGTGGGCCAGTGCTGGTCTGGGCAAGATGATTGGCGATGCGCTGGAGGCCTACAAGGCTGACAACAAGCTCATTGAACTCAAGAAGACGCTTGAGAATGTGTATGGCGATGATCCCACGCTCAAAGAGCTTGACGAGGAAGGCCTCGTCGAGCTTGGCACCAACCTCACCAAGGGTGTGCCGATTGCAACGCCGGTGTTTGACGGTGCCCATGAAGGCGACGTTGTGGACATGCTTGTGAAAGCGGGTCTGGACGGCTCCGGCCAGTCAACGCTGTTTGACGGGCGTACGGGTGAGCAGTTCGACCGTCCGGTGACGGTGGGCTACATCTACATGCTCAAGCTGCATCACCTGGTGGACGACAAGATCCACGCACGTTCCATTGGCCCATACTCGCTTGTGACCCAGCAGCCGCTGGGCGGCAAGGCGCAGTTCGGCGGTCAGCGGTTTGGTGAAATGGAAGTGTGGGCACTGCAGGCCTATGGCGCTGCCTACACCCTGCAGGAAATGCTCACCGTCAAGTCGGATGACGTGGCGGGCCGCACCAAAGTGTATGAAGCCATTGTGCGTGGCGATGACACCTTCGAGGCGGGCATTCCTGAGAGCTTCAACGTGCTGGTCAAGGAAATGCGGTCACTCGGCCTCAATGTCGAGTTGCAGACCAACAGCGCATAGCAGTCTCGCGTTTTGCGGTTCGGGCCTCGCGGCCCGGACCGTCAATCCTTTTTGATTTTCCTTCTCCGCGACCGGCCAGACCCAAGGCCTTCGGAGATACCTGAAAGAGGCGGTTCATGAACCAGGAAGTCCTCAACAATCTCTTCAACCCGTCAGGCGTTGCTGAGACATTTGACGCGATCAAGATTTCAATTGCCGCGCCGGAGAAAATTTTCTCCTGGTCGTTCGGTGAGGTGAAGAAGCCTGAAACCATCAACTACCGCACGTTCAAGCCTGAGCGTGATGGTCTGTTCTGCTCACGCATCTTTGGTCCGCAGAAGGACTACGAGTGCCTGTGCGGCAAGTACAAGCGGATGAAGTACAAGGGCATCATCTGCGAAAAGTGCGGCGTGGAAGTAACGCTCTCAAAGGTCCGGCGCGAGCGCATGGGCCACATTGAGCTTGCGGCTCCCGTTGCGCATATCTGGTTCCTCAAGTCGCTGCCGTCGCGCATCGGCCTGCTTCTGGATATGGCGCTCAAGGATCTGGAGCGGGTGCTCTATTTCGAGAGCTACATCGTGACCGAACCGGGTCTGACGCCGCTCAAGCTGCACCAGTTGCTCACCGAAGAAGAGTACATGGATGCGCAGGACGAGTATGGCGAGGACGCCTTTACCGCCGGCATTGGCGCTGAAGCTATCCGCGACATGCTGATGGGTCTCGACCTTGAAAAAATTGCCGCCGAGCTTCGCGTCGAGATCGCCGAAGCCACGACCGAACTCAAGCCCAAGAAGCTGGCCAAGCGTCTGAAGGTTGTTGAAGCCTTCATGGAATCCGGTAACCGGCCTGAGTGGATGATCCTCACGGTTGTGCCGGTCATTCCGCCGGAACTGCGGCCGCTGGTGCCGCTGGATGGCGGTCGCTTTGCGACGTCTGACCTCAATGACCTGTATCGTCGCGTCATCAACCGCAACAATCGGTTGAAGCGTCTGATGGAACTGCGCGCGCCCGATATCATCATCCGCAACGAAAAGCGGATGCTGCAGGAAGCTGTTGATGCGCTGTTTGACAATGGCCGCCGTGGCCGCGTCATCACCGGTGCAAACAAGCGTCCGTTGAAGTCGCTGTCAGACATGCTCAAGGGCAAGCAGGGGCGGTTCCGCCAGAACCTGCTTGGCAAGCGCGTGGACTATTCAGGCCGCTCGGTGATTGTGGTGGGTCCGGAGCTTAAGCTGCACCAGTGTGGCCTGCCCAAGAAGATGGCGCTTGAGCTGTTCAAGCCGTTCATCTATTCGCGCCTTGAAGCCAAGGGGCTTGCTGCCACCATCAAGCAGGCCAAGAAGCTGGTTGAGAAGGAAAAGCCGGAAGTGTGGGACATCCTCGAAGAGGTGATCCGCGAACATCCGGTGATGCTCAACCGCGCGCCGACACTGCACCGTCTGGGCATCCAGGCGTTCGAGCCGACGCTCATCGAGGGTAAAGCCATTCAGCTTCACCCGCTGGTGTGTGCTGCGTTCAACGCTGACTTTGACGGCGACCAGATGGCCGTTCACGTGCCGCTGTCGCTTGAAGCACAGCTTGAAGCGCGTGTGCTGATGATGTCCACCAACAACATTCTGCACCCCGCGGATGGCACGCCGATCATCGTGCCGTCGCAGGACATCATTCTGGGCCTGTATTACCTCTCGCTCGAAAAAGACAACGAGCCGGGCGAGGGCATGGTGTTCTCTGATGTGGCAGAGATCGAGCACGCGCTTGATGCGGGTGCTGTGACCCTGCACGCAAAGGTGAAAACACGCTGGGTCACCAAAGACCATGACGGCAACGACGTGACCATGATTGTGGACACGACACCGGGCCGGATGCTGGTGGGTGATCTGCTGCCGCGTAACGCAAATGTGCCGTATGACTTGGTGAACCAGTTGCTCACCAAGAAGGCCATTTCGGGCATGATTGATGTGGTGTACCGCCACACCGGCCAGAAGGACACGGTGATTTTCTGTGACCGGATCATGGCGCTTGGGTTTGCGCGCGCCTGCCGCGCCGGCATTTCGTTCGGCAAGGACGACATGGTGGTGCCTGAAACCAAGGAAGGTCTGGTTGAAGAAACCCGGACCCTGGCCAACGAATATGAGCAGCAGTACATCGACGGTCTGATTACCCAGGGCGAGAAGTACAACAAGGTTGTGGACGCCTGGGCCAAGTGCACAGACCGCGTGGCCGAAGAAATGATGGGCAAGATTTCCGCCGTCCAGATTGACGAGGAAACCGGGCGCACCAAGGACATCAACTCCATTTACATGATGTCCCATTCCGGTGCCCGTGGCTCGCCCGCCCAGATGAAGCAGCTTGCCGGTATGCGTGGTCTTATGGCCAAGCCGTCGGGCGAGATCATCGAAACGCCGATCATCTCGAACTTCAAGGAAGGCCTGACCGTGCTTGAGTACTTCAACTCAACTCACGGTGCCCGTAAGGGTCTGGCTGACACCGCGCTCAAGACGGCAAACTCAGGGTATCTGACGCGTCGTCTGGTTGATGTGGCGCAGGACTGCATCATCATCGAGCCGGATTGCGGCTCCGAAGATGGTCTGACGGTTGGTGCTGTTATCGACAGCGGTGAAGTGCTGGCGTCTCTTGGAAGTCGTATTCTTGGCCGCACGCCGGCCAATGATGTGCTGCATCCGGTGAGCGGTGAGGTGATTGCGCCCAAGGGCGAGGAGATGACTGAACCGGTTGTGGACCTGATTGAAGAAGCAGGTGTGCAGCAGGTGCTCATCCGCTCCGTGCTGACGTGCGAAACGCGCGGCGGTGTGTGCGGCAAGTGCTATGGCCGTGACCTGGCTCGCGGCACGCCGGTCAACATGGGTGAAGCCATCGGCGTGATTGCGGCGCAGTCCATCGGTGAGCCGGGTACCCAGCTCACCATGCGTACCTTCCACATTGGTGGCACGGCACAGGTGGTGGACTCGTCGTTCATTGAGAGCAACCACGCGGGCACGGTGACCATCGCCAACCCGGAACTGGTGACGGACTCATCAGGCAACGTCATTGTCATGGGTCGTTCGTCGTCGCTTGTGGTGTCTGACGCTGAAGGTGTTGAACTGGCCACCCACCGTCTGTCTTACGGTACGCGCCTGCGTATCAAGGACGGCGACAAGGTGGAACGCGGCCAGCGCATGGCGGAGTGGGATCCTTATACGCTTCCCATTCTCACCGAGCGCAACGGCATCATTGCCTTTGAGGATGTGATTGAAGGTGTGACCATCCGCGAAGTTGCAGATGAAGCGACCGGCATTGCCTCCAAGGTTGTGATCGACTGGCGTGCGTCCACGCGCTCGGCCGATCTCAAACCGGCCATCGTGCTCAAGGGCAAGAACGGCCAGGTGTTGAAGCTCGCCAACGGCAACGAAGCCCGTTACCTGCTGTCGGTGGATGCCATTCTGTCTGTTGAGGACGGGGCAGAAATCCATGCGGGTGACGTGCTGGCGCGTATTCCAACGGAAGGTGCCAAGACCCGCGACATTACCGGCGGTCTGCCGCGTGTGGCGGAGCTGTTCGAGGCACGTCGTCCCAAAGACAATGCTGTTATCGCCGAGTGCGATGGCATTGTTGAGTTTGGTCGTGACTACAAGAACAAGCGCCGCATTATTGTGCGCCCCAAGGACGAGAGCGAGGAACCGACGGAATATCTCATTCCCAAGGGCAAGCACTTGTCGGTGCGTGAAGGTGACTTCATCGAGAAGGGTGAATACCTGCTGGATGGCAACCCGGCACCGCATGACATTCTGGCCATTTCGGGCGTCGAGGAGCTTGCACGCTACCTCGTCAACGAAATCCAGGAGGTTTACCGGTTGCAGGGCGTGAACATTAACGACAAGCACATTGAGGTGATTGTTCGCCAGATGCTGCAAAAAGTTGAGGTAACGGATGCCGGCTCCACGACCTTGCTGAACGCAGAGCAGCTTGATCGCGTCGAGTTTGACGAGATCAACGAAAAGGTTGTTGCGGAAGGCGGCACCCCCGCTCAGGCCAACCCGGTGCTGCTGGGCATCACCAAGGCGTCACTGCAGACACGTTCGTTCATCTCCGCAGCGTCCTTCCAGGAAACCACGCGGGTGCTGACTGACGCGTCCGTTAACGGCAAGCAGGACCACCTGATTGGCCTCAAGGAGAACGTCATCGTGGGTCGGCTTATTCCGGCAGGTACGGGCGCGCTTCTTAATCGCCTCAAGGGTGAAGCGGCTAACCGGGACGAAACCATCATGGACAGCCGCGGCGTTGTTGCCCCGGCCCTTGATGACGCGGCGGATGACGTCGCGGATGACGTAGGCGCAGAAGACGTAGCCTGACAGACTGAAAACGGGGCCGCCGGCATGTCCGGCGGCCCCGATTTTCCCGTCAATTCGGGCGGGAGGGGCTGGTATGCAGATTAGTTGGGATTTCCCGGCGATTTGTGGGCCGTTGGCCTTGACGTGCAGAGGGTGGATCGTTAGGTTCCGCCCACTTTTTGAAGCAGGCAGTAGGCGATTCAGGTGGCAACAGCCCCGGCCTAAACGCTGTTAAGGAAAGCCAAAGAGCACACTACCGGAGCACGAACCGGGGATTTTTCCACGGTTCCTCTGCGTTTTTGGGCCACTCAGGTTTGCCTGACTGGTCCGCTTTTGCGTTCCGCTGGCGTTTCGTCTTTTGCGAAACACTTCCAGCGTGGCGCGCAGAATCGCATCCGGATGACGCGCTTTAAGGTTTTCTTCAAAAAGACGGATTTTTGAGCCCGGTTCGCCGGGTTGTTTTTGGATTGGCCCGGATGGTCCGGGCAACTTTGAAGAGAAGGCGTCGAAAAGCTCTTATGCCGACGATTAACCAGCTCATCCGCAAGCCGCGCCAGCCGCAGATCAAGCGGACCAAGGTGCCGGCGATGGAAGCCTGCCCTCAAAAGCGCGGCGTATGCACGCGCGTGTACACAACCACACCGAAGAAGCCGAACTCAGCGCTTCGTAAGGTGGCTCGTGTGCGCCTGAACAACGGCTTTGAAGTCACAAGTTACATTCCAGGCGAAGGCCATAACCTTCAGGAACACTCCGTGGTGATGATCCGCGGCGGTCGTGTGAAGGATTTGCCCGGCGTTCGCTACCACATCATTCGCGGCGTGCTGGATACCCAGGGCGTCAAGGACCGTAAACAGCGCCGTTCGAAGTACGGCGCAAAGCGGCCTAAGTAGGCGAGGGGACTTAAAGATATGTCACGACGTCACCGCGCTGAGAAACGCGAGATCATTCCCGACGCCAAGTTTGGCGATCAGGTGGTTACCAAGTTCATGAACTGCCTGATGTATGACGGCAAAAAGTCTGCTGCCGAGCGCATTGTTTACGGTGCGTTTGACCAGATCCAGGTCAAGACCAGCCAGGATCCCGTGCAGATGTTCCATGATGCGCTCACCAATGTGATGCCTGCTGTTGAAGTGCGCTCACGCCGTGTGGGTGGTGCCACCTATCAGGTGCCTGTTGAAGTGCGCCCCGAACGCCGCCGTGCGCTCGCCATTCGCTGGCTGATCGCTGCATCGCGCGCCCGCAATGAAAAGACCATGACGGACCGCCTGGCGGGTGAACTTCTGGATGCTGCCAATAACCGCGGGTCCGCCATCAAGAAGCGGGAAGACACGCACCGGATGGCGGAAGCCAACCGCGCCTTCTCGCACTACCGCTGGTAGGCGATCTGCTGATTTTACGACTGCCCCGTTTTTACGGCTCCGTTTTCAAGTTTTAGGTTTTAGAGGCTCACTCACATGTCTTCGCGCACAACACCGCTCAAAGACTATCGCAATATCGGCATCATGGCTCACATCGATGCGGGTAAGACGACGACGACTGAGCGCATTCTCTATTACACCGGTCGTTCGCACAAAATCGGCGAAGTGCATGACGGCGCTGCCACCATGGACTGGATGGAGCAGGAGCAGGAACGCGGCATTACCATTACGTCTGCTGCCACCACATGTTTCTGGAAAGGCTACCGGATCAACATCATTGATACGCCGGGCCACGTTGACTTTACCATTGAAGTTGAGCGCTCGCTGCGCGTGCTTGATGGCGCGGTTGCCGTGTTTGACGGTGTGGCCGGTGTTGAGCCGCAGTCTGAAACCGTATGGCGGCAGGCTGACAAGTACCGCGTGCCGCGCATGTGCTTCGTCAACAAGCTGGATCGTACGGGCGCGGACTTCTTCCGCTGTGTGGAGATGATTGTTGATCGCCTCGGCGCGTTGCCGCTGGTGACGCAGCTTCCCATCGGCAACGAGTCTGACTTCGTTGGTGTTGTGGACCTCGTAAAAATGCAGGCCATCATCTGGAAGGATGAGAGCCTTGGTGCCGAGTTTGAATACACCGACATTCCCGCAGACCTCAAAGACCAGGCCGACGAGTATCGCGCCAAACTCATCGAGACGGCTGTTGAAGCTGACGATGACGCCATGGAAGCCTACCTTGAAGGCAATGAGCCCGACGAGGCCGGTCTCAAGGCGTTGATCCGCAAGGGCGCGATTGCGCAGATTTTCGTGCCGGTTCTGTGCGGTACGGCGTTCAAGAACAAGGGTGTTCAGCCGCTGCTTGATGCGGTGGTGGACTACATGCCGTCGCCGCTGGACGTGCCTGCCATTAAGGGCATCGACCCCAAGACCGAAGCCGACATTCTGCGCAAGTCTGATGACGACGAGCCGTTTGCAGCGCTTGCCTTCAAGATCATGAACGACCCGTTTGTGGGCTCGCTCACCTTTGCGCGCATTTATTCCGGCAAGCTGGAAACCGGCTCTTCGGTGCTCAACACCGTCAAAGACAAGCGCGAGCGTGTTGGTCGTATGCTGCTGATGCATTCCAACAGTAGGGAAGACATCAAGGAAGCTGCCGCAGGCGACATTGTCGCTATCGCTGGCCTCAAGGACACGACCACGGGTGACACGCTGTGTGATCCCAACAAGCCGGTCATTCTTGAGCGTATGGAGTTTCCTGAGCCGGTTATTGAAGTGGCCGTGGAGCCCAAGACCAAGAGCGACCAGGAGAAGATGGGTCTGGCGCTGTCTCGTCTGGCACAAGAAGACCCGTCATTCCGGGTTACGTCGGACGAAGAGTCCGGGCAGACCGTCATCAAGGGCATGGGCGAGTTGCACCTCGACATCATCGTTGATCGCATGAAGCGCGAGTTCAAGGTTGAGGCCAATGTGGGTGCGCCGCAGGTTGCGTATCGTGAGACCATCACCAAGTCGGCGACTGTGGATTACACCCACAAAAAGCAGACCGGCGGTTCAGGTCAGTTCGCGCGCATCAAGCTTGAGTTTGAACCACGCAATCCAGGCGAAGGGTTTGAATTTGAGAGCAAGATTGTTGGTGGCTCAGTGCCCAAGGAATACATTCCCGGCGTTCAAAAGGGCATTGAAAGCGTGCGTGAAAACGGCGTGCTTGCCGGGTTCCCGATGCTGGACTTCAGCGTGAAGCTGGTGGATGGCGCCTATCACGATGTTGACTCCAGCATCATGGCGTTTGAAATCGCGGCGCGTGCTGCCTTCCGTGAGGCAGTTGATGATCTGGGTGTGGTGCTTCTCGAGCCGATCATGGACGTGGAAGTTGTGACACCTGAGGATTACATGGGCGATGTCATTGGCGACCTGAACTCCCGTCGCGGGCAGATTTCGGGTACGGAAGCACGCGGCAACGCCACCGTTATTTCCGCCATGGTGCCGCTGGCCAACATGTTTGGCTACGTGAATACGCTGCGCTCGATGAGCCAGGGCCGTGCCCAGTATTCAATGCAGTTTGACCATTACGAGCAGGTGCCGCACGCGGTATCCGAAGAAGTTCGCGCGAAGCTGGCATAGCTGACCGCGTAAGCGATTTGAGACACAGTTTAAGACGGGGCCTGCAAGAGACAGCGCCCATCAAAGGAAGACAAAGAGATGTCAAAAGCAAAGTTTGAGCGCACCAAGCCGCATGTAAACATCGGCACGATTGGCCACGTTGACCATGGCAAGACGACGCTGACGGCTGCGATCACGAAGGTGCTTGCTGAGTCAGGTGGGGCGACGTTTTCGGACTACAACGACATTGACAAGGCGCCTGAGGAAAAGGCGCGCGGGATCACGATTTCGACGGCGCATGTTGAGTATGAGACGGAAAACCGTCACTACGCACACGTGGACTGCCCGGGCCATGCCGAC
>NZ_JAVJSC010000008.1 GCF_040219635.1 Pyruvatibacter sp. | reverse complement strand
AACCGATGCGGGCGGCCTTGCACGTACCGAGAGCTTCGACATCGCGGTTGGCGATGCAAACGAAGTGGCCACCGACATTGGCCTTGATGGCACGACCGTGGCCGAGAACGATGCCGGAGCCGTTGTCGGCACCATCAGCGTCGTTGATCCCGACGCGGGCGACACCCACACATACACCGTGTCAGACGACCGCTTTGAGGTTGTGGACGGTCAGCTCAAGCTGAAAGATGGCGTGGCGCTGGATCACGAAACAGCAGACTCGATTTCCGTTGACGTAACCGCAACCGATGCGGGCGGCCTTACACGTACCGAGAGCTTCGATATTGCCGTTGGCGATGCAAACGAAGTGGCCACCGACATTGCCCTTGATGGTGCGAGCGTCGTAGAGAATGATACTGGCGCTGTCGTCGGCACCGTTTCAGTCGTTGACCCCGATGCAGGGGATACGCACACCTACGCTGTGTCAGACGACCGCTTCGAGGTTGTGGACGGCGAGCTCAAGCTGAAAGATGGCGTGGCGCTGGACCACGAAACAGCGGACTCGATCTCCGTTGACGTAACCGCAACCGATGCGGACGGCCTTGCACGCACCGAGAGCTTCGACATTGCCGTTGGCGATGCGAATGAGGTTGCGACGGATATTGCGCTTGATGGTGCGAGCGTGGCCGAGAACGATGCCGGAGCCGTTGTCGGCACCATCAGCGTTGTTGATCCCGACGCGGGCGACACCCACACATACACCGTGTCAGACGACCGCTTTGAGGTCGTGGACGGCCAGCTCAAGCTGAAAGATGGCGTGGCTCTGGACCACGAAACAGCAGACTCGATTTCTGTTGACGTCACGGCAACCGATGCAGGCGGCCTTGCACGTACCGAGAGTTTCGATATTTCAGTGGCAGATGCCAACGAAGCTCCGGTCAGCATTACGCTGTCCAACGCCGACTATGTGGCTGCCGACTTCACCGGCCAGGATGGTGACAGGTCCAAGGACAGCATTTCAGAGCGTGGTCTGGAAACCGACTCAGCCGTTGTGACAATCTCGTTCACAACCTCTGATGATGTGTCTGGTGCGCAAACCCTGTTTGAAACAGGTGGCCGTGGAACCGGCCTCAACATTGTGATCGAAGATGGCCAACTCAACGTCTATGCCGGCAGCGGCAACGACCTTGAACTCAGCGTACCCATTGAGGGCGGTACGTCCTACAATATGGCGCTGGAGCTCGACAAAGGCAGCGACACGCTGAAGCTGCTGTTATCTGATGAACTGGCCCCCGGTGACATGACCGAGGACAACAGCCTTGTTGCGTCACAGTCGGACTGGACCGACCGCGACTGGGATGGCGGCGATGGTCTGGGCGTTGGCACTTATCATGGCAGCACACAGGGCAACACGGGCGGTGATTTCCAGGGCACGATTGACGGTCCCGGCGTGCGCGTGTTTGCAGATGCAGACCTTGAATCAATCCGTGCGGAAAGCAGTGCTGATGCCGTCAGCGAAAATGACGCTGGGGCGACAATCGGCAACCTGTCCACCTCGGATCCCGACGCAGGTGACACACACACATACACCGTGTCAGACGACCGCTTCGAGGTTGTGGACGGCCAGCTCAAACTCAAGGACGGCGTGAGCCTCGACCACGAGACAACCGACAGTGTGACCATAGAGGTCACAACAACAGACGCAGGCGGCCTGACGCACACGCAAAGTTTCGACATTGCCGTCAACGATGCCAACGAAGTTGCGACGGATATTTCTCTGGACGGCTCTGCCATTGCAGAGAACGATGCCGGGGCCGTTGTCGGCACTATCAGCGTCGTTGACCCCGACGCGGGTGACACCCACACCTACACCGTGTCTGACGACCGGTTTGAAGTTGTGGACGGCGAACTGAAGCTGAAAGACGGCGTAAGCCTCGACAGCGCGGACGGCAACGTAACCGTTGAGGTCACAGCCACCGACGCAGGCGGGTTGGCACGTACGGAAAGCTTTGACGTCACAGTCAACGACATCAACCAGGTCGCTACAGACATCTCCCTTGATGCAACCACCGTCAGCGAGAATGATGCCGGTGCCGTTGTGGGCAACCTGTCGGTTGTTGATCCCGACGCGGGCGATACACACACCTATGCTGTGTCCGACGACCGCTTTGAGGTCGTGGACGGCCAGTTGAAACTGAAAGATGGCGTGGCGCTGGACCACGAAACAGCGGACTCGATCTCTGTTGACGTAACCGCAACTGATGCAGGCGGCCTTGCACGCACGGAGAGCTTCGACATCGCGGTTGGCGATGCGAATGAGGTTGCGACGGATATTGCGCTTGATGGTGCGAGCGTCGCGGAAAATGATACTGGCGCTGTCGTCGGCACCGTTTCAGTCGTTGATCCCGACGCGGGCGACACCCACACATACACCGTGTCAGACGACCGCTTTGAGGTCGTGGACGGTCAGCTCAAGCTGAAAGATGGCGTGGCGCTGGACCACGAAACGGCGGACTCGATCTCCGTTGACGTCACGGCAACCGATGCGGGCGGCCTGGCCCGCACCGAAAGCTTTGACATTGCCGTTGGCGATGTGGACGAAGTGGCCTCGGCGCCGGACCTCAGCCTGGGCAGCACCAGCCGCGTTATGTTCAGCGAAGACTTTGAAGGCTGGTCCGGGACGGTTGTGGATGAAGGCGGAGACCATTTGGCCGCACAGAATGGCTGGTCATCTGATGGTGTGGCGGAGATCCGCGACACCGGCGCTGATGGCAATGGTTCTGAGGCAGGTTCCGTCCACCATGCCGAACTGAATAACGATCCTACGGACAGCTACGACGATGCGCCAAACCTTGCCCGCACCGTCGATACCGTGGACGAAGGATCCTACACGATCACCTTCGATTTCGCACCGCGCCCCGGCTATGACGCGTCCGTCAATGTCATGGAAGTAGTGTGGGACGGCGAAGTGGTTGCCACCATTTCTGCCGATGGCACCAACGACACAGATCTCAACTGGCAGTCGCACACGCTGACCGTCAGCGGTGACGGCAACCCGGCAGAGATTGAGTTCCGCGAAGCCGGTGTTGATACGGATTACGGCCGCGGCATGATGATCGACAACATCGAGATGGTGGAAACCCTTGATGGTGCAGCCAGTGGTGTTGAAGGCGGCACCATCGTGCTGCCCGACATCAGTGCAACCCTGACCGATACTGACGGGTCTGAAAGCCTGGCTGTCTCCATCAGCGCCATTCCTGAAGGTGCTGTGCTGTCCGATGGCACCAACACCTTCACGGCAACCAGCGGCGACACGGATGTTGATGTCTCCGACTGGAACCTCGACAGCATGACCATCACCACGCCGGACAACTTCACCGGCACGGTTGACCTTCAGGTCACGGCAACCTCGACTGAATCAGAAGGTGGTGCCACGTCGTCCACCACATCAACGCTTCAGGTCCATGTTGCAAACGTCGAAGAAGCCGCAACTGATATGGCGCTGGACAATACGTCCGTGGCGGAAAACGATGCCGGGGCCGTTATTGGCAACCTGTCTGTGACCGACGCCGACGCGGGCGACACACACACCTACACCGTGTCTGATGATCGCTTTGAAGTTGTCGATGGTGCCTTGAAGCTCAAGGACGGTGTAAGCCTCGACCATGAAGCTGCCGACACTGTAAGCGTGGACGTGACAGCCACCGACAGTGCCGGTCTCGCATATACAGAGAGCTTCAGTGTTTCCGTCAGCGATGTGAACGAAACACAGACCTTGTGGAGCGAAAACTTCAACGGCTTGAGCAATGGCACGCAGTCCGACACCGGCAGTACTGCGTGGAGCGTGGATGAAAGCCCGACAAGCCTGGGCTCATCCGCCGAGCATGGCGTGGACAACGGCGCCTATGAGTTTGGCAGAACAACGGCTACGTCCAATGACGACGAGTCGGTCGCAGTGTGGCGCAGCGAGCAGATTGACATTTCCGGCAAGACCGGCCTGACGCTCAGCTTCGATCTGGCGGAAACCGGCGACATGGAAGAGAGCGGCGGCTGGCACGACTTCTTCAAGGCCTACGCTGTTGTGGATGGCGAGCGCACCGAACTGATGGTGCAGGACGGTGATGCGGGCATGTCCGGCACACAGACCTTCACGCTCACCAACATTCCCGAAGGCGACAAGGTCACGATCGAGTTTGAAGCCAAAACGACGGACAGCAGTGAAACCTTCCGGCTGGATAATATGGAACTGACATCTTCCGGTGATAATGGTGCAACACCGCTTGGCGATGCCGGTACCCCGGACGGCTGGACACCTGAAAACGTCATCTATGCCAATGATGACGACAAGGCCAAAGGCGGCGATAGCGATGACCTGCTGGTCGGCAGCTCTGTTGACAACAAGCTGGAAGGCAAAGACGGCGACGATGAGTTGCGTGGCGGCGGTGGCGACGACGAACTCAAGGGCGGCGACGGTAACGACACGCTGTTTGGCGGTGCCGATGACGACAAGCTCAAGGGCGATGACGGCAACGACTACCTTGACGGTGGTTCCGGCAATGACGAACTGGACGGCGGCAAGGGCAATGACGTTCTGCGCGGCGGTGCCGGCAATGACAAAATGGAAGGCAAGGATGGAGACGACACATTCATCTTTGGCTCAGGCGGTGGCTCTGACAAGGCAGATGGCGGCGGCGGCTCATGGACGGACATCATCCGCCTTGAAAACGACGACGGCACATCCATTTCCGGTGACGACTGGACGCTGACCCTCGACGAAGGTTCAATCATCGACAAGGGCGGCGACTCGATCGAGCTGTCAGACGGTGCCCAAGGCATCATCACCCTGTCAGACGGCAGCGAGATAAGCTTCGAAGGCATCGAACGCATCGAATGGTAAGACCCGCCCGATAAACACAACAACGGCGCCGCCTGAAAACCCAGGCAGCGCCGTTTTTGTTTCAGGCACCAAGGCCGCGACCGCAGCCCGGGCGTGTTGCCCGCCCCCCCTTGGAGACGCCGAGCAAAACGAGATTTCCGTGAGTACAAAAAATCCAAAAATGGTGGGCGCGGCTGGGATTGAACCAGCGACCCCTACGATGTCAACGTAGTGCTCTCCCACTGAGCTACGCGCCCGTCACGTCTGCCAATGCTGAAAACAGCAGCGGCGTGTGAGGGCGATCCGTATATCGGGATTGTGTGCGCCGCGCAACCATGCCGCATGGCGCAGGGTTGCAGGTCAGGCAACCAGCAGCCGGTCCACTTCCTGCACCAGTTCACGCAGATGGAACGGCTTGGACAGAACACGTGCGTCTTTGGGCGCTTCTGATTCAGGATTAAGCGCCACAGCGGCAAACCCCGTGATGAACATGATGCGCAGGGTCGGGTCCAGTTCAGCGGCCCGACGGGCCAGCTCGATGCCGTCCATTTCAGGCATCACAATGTCAGTCAGCAACACGTCAAATACGTCGCCGATCAGCTTTTCGTGGGCCAGGTCGCCGCTGCCAAACGAAATGACTTCATGGCCGGCTTTTTCCAGCGCATTGGCGAGAAACCGCCTCATGCTTTCATCATCTTCCGCCAGCAGAATGCGCGCCATGTGTAAAAAGCCCCCGAAAAATCAGCACCCTGAGTGCCTTACCACAGGCGAATCGGCCCTTGAGAACCGCCCCGCCATCCCTCGATTTATAGGAACCAAATGGTAAACGCGGGGTTATCGCTGGTTGGCCCGGCACCCGCTGCAAGCCTTGAATGCGGCCACTTTTACCGATAATTCGCCGCATAATCCGCGCTTCGGCATTAAAAACGCCAGCCCGCGTGCTACATTTGCAAAAGACCGGCGGCTGAAACACCCACTGCTTCGCCCGCGCCTAAGCCTTTGCCAGATTGAGGCGGCACGTACGACTTGAGCCAGGAGCCTTGAATGGCGGGACACACTCCTAAAGCAAACGGCCCCATGGTGCCGGCCTCCAGCCCCTCTGCGCACACCGGAGGCGATGGCGCCAGCGACAATGCTGATGCCCACCGTGACTTCAACCCGCCGTTCACCGTGTCAGCCCCCCAAACCCAGACCGTGCCCTTCGTGCTGAACTCGCCGCACTCAGGTCGCATCTACCCGCCTGCCTTCCTCTCGGCCTCGCGGCTGGACGCACTGGCGATCCGCCGCTCGGAGGACAGTTTCGTGGACGAGGTTTTTGGCGGCAGCCCGCGCCTGGGAGCGCCATTGCTGCAGGCCAACTTTCCGCGCGCCTATCTTGATACAAACCGCGAGCCGTATGAGCTTGACCCCACCATGTTTCATGATGCGCTGCCACCGCACGCCAACACGCGCTCGGTGCGCGTTGCGGGCGGTTTGGGCACGATCGCGCGGGTGGTGGCTGACTCGACTGAAATCTATCGTTCGCCCCTGAGCTATGCGGAAGCCGACCACCGCATCCGTACGCTCTACATGCCCTACCACCAGACCCTGTCTGACCTGCTGGAGGATACGTTCCGGCGCTTTGGCTGTGCTGTGCTGCTGGACTGCCACTCCATGCCCTCCATGGCCGGACCGATGGAGGATGATCTGAGCGGCACCCGCGCCGACATCGTGCTGGGCGACCGCTATGGCATATCAGCCTCCCCGGCGCTGACTGACGCCGCTGAACGCATTTTGCGTGATCTTGGATATTCGGTTGTGCGCAACACGCCCTATGCAGGGGGGTTCAATACAGAGCATTACGGCAGGCCCGCGCAGGGCCTTCATGCCCTGCAGATTGAACTCAATCGCGCGCTATACATGGATGAAGTGCGGGTGACCCGGTCGGACGGCCTCAAGCGCCTGCGCCACGACATGAGCGAGTTTGTGGCCCGCCTGGCGCTCATGGATCGCGCCTTCCTGGCTCCAACCGCACCGCCCGGCGCCCTGTCAGCCGAATAGATCCGGCCAGCCCGCGCGTTGGCATCTTCTGAAACGCCAAAACCTGAAACGGCGAAACCTGAAACGGCAAAAAAAGAGGCCGTCTGGTAAAAACCAGACGGCCCAAGTTCAGGGAGGAAACGCCCAGGAAGGGCAGCGGCACCGCAGGCTGGACAGCTTGCTATGCCGCATTGCAACAATTTGGCATTGCGCCGCACAAACTTCAAGGACAATCGGGAAAATCTCTTGGCATAACAGTGCATGGGAGGTGTGCGGAGCTGCATCTCTGGTGCAATTCTCACAAGCCATTGATTGCACTGCACAATTCCCCGGACCCTCCGGCGGGCGCACCGGCGACTTCATGGTAAGGGGCCATTAACCCTTTGAGCAGCATTGTGAAACGGCAATTTTGCATCCTGCTGCCTGTATGGGTGGCAAACCGCAGAGGTCAGCGCGATGACACGCGGCATGAAATCGACGCCCAACGGCCTTGCACATGGTCTGCGCCTGTTTGCCGGCGCGGTCATGGTCGGAGTGTTTGCCTTAGCCGTCGCTTATCCTGCCGCTTCAGCCCCCGTTACCAACGCCGCAGCGCCCCCCCACACTGATTGGCATATGTGCCGTACCGCCGCCCAGAAGGTGGAGCGCGCGCGCGATATGCCCCATGCCCTGTTGCAGGCCATTTCGCTGGTCGAGACAGGCCGTCGCGGTCCTGAGGGTCGCCACACGGCATGGCCGTGGACCATCAATGCTGAAGGCAAGGGCATGAGGTTTGCCACCAAACAAGATGCCATCTGGGCCGTTCGCCGGTTGATGGCTGACGGGGTGCGCTCCATAGATGTGGGATGTATGCAGATAAACCTGCGCTTCCACCCGCGCGCCTTCACCAGCCTTGACGAAGCCTTCGACCCTGCCGCCAACATGGCCTATGCCGCTTCGTTTCTGCAAAACCTCAAAGACAGGCACGGCAACTGGCGGGCCGCAAGCGCGCGCTACCACAGCTACAATCCCGCCCTGCGGGAAAAATATTCCGCGCGGGTGGACAAGATACTGACGCGCGAGCGCAAGGTGCTTGCGAGCCTTGGTACGGTTCGCGCGCCTCTTCCATCAGCCGCCGAAGAAGAAGGCGACCCGATCACAACCGCATCGATAACGCCGGTGGCTGATCTTGGGCTACGACCCACGTTGGTTCCCGGTCTGCGCCGCGGTCTTGATATGCCGGAAACGCCTAAGCCAAAGCGCAATGCAATCAGTCCCGCGTCTGAAACGTCACGGCAAATTGCAGCACGCTGAAACGGCGTTCACAAAGACATGGCATCATCGTGTTATCGCGTGAGCCATCCAGTACCCTAGTATCACTTGTGTATCGTGCCATCAGCGCCGCCAGGGTCAGTGGCACTCATGACCGTCACCGGGGACATCACGAATGAACGACATCATCGCTGCCATGCAGGTTTCATCCGTTACAGATGTGGTGGACATTCTGTCCGCCCTGTTTGTGTTTGCCATCGGCGCGGGTTTTTTGACGGTGCTGGTGCTCTATGTCATTGATCGCACGCAGACCACCCACGCCATCCGCCGCAACTACCCGGTGATCGGCCGACTGCGCTATGTCGCTGAAGATCTTGGCAAATATTTCCGCCAGTACTTCTTTGCAGACGACCGCTCGGAATTGCCGTTCAACCGGGCCCAGCGGGCATGGGTCTATCGCGCCGCCAAGGGCGTGGACACAACAGTGCCCTTTGGCTCCACCCGCGACCTCAGCCATGTGGGCACCAAGATTTTCGTGAACTGCCCGTTCCCCCAGCTTGGCGAGGACAGCGAGGCACCCGCAGGCGTTACCGTGGGGCCCTACTGCCGCACGCCCTACACCACGGACAAATATTTTCATGTATCCGGCATGAGCTACGGCGCCATTTCAAAACCCGCTGTACAAGCGCTGTCGCGCGGGGCTGCGCGGGCCGGAATCTGGATGAACACCGGCGAAGGCGGCTTGTCGCCGTTTCACCTTGAAGGCGGCTGCGACATTGTTTTTCAGATCGGCACTGCAAAATATGGTGTGCGCAACGAGCAAGGTGGATTGTCGGAAGAAAAACTCCGCGACGTCGCATCGCATGAAAAAGTGCGGATGTTCGAGATCAAGCTCAGCCAGGGTGCCAAGCCAGGCAAGGGCGGCATTCTGCCTGCCGAAAAGGTCTCGCGCGAAATCGCAGAGATTCGCGGCATCAAGCAGGGTCAGGATTCCATCAGCCCCAACCGTCATCCGGAGGTAAACTCGGTCGGCGAGTTGCTTGACTTCATCGAGCGTGTGCGCAGCATCACCGGCAAACCGACCGGTATCAAACTGGTGCTGGGGGCTTATGGCTGGCTGTCCGGGCTGTGCGAGGAAATCAACCGGCGCGGCATTGAAAGTGCGCCGGATTTCATCACCCTGGATAGCGCTGACGGCGGCACCGGTGCTGCGCCACAACCATTGATCGACTATATGGGGCTGCAAATACAGGAAAGCCTGCCGACGCTGGTGGACGCCTTGCTGGTGCATGGTCTGCGCGACCGCATCAAGGTCATATCATCGGGCAAGCTCACCACTCCCTCTGGCGTCGCCTGGGCATTGTGCGCCGGAGCGGACTTCATAACATCCGCGCGCGGCTTCATGTTTGCTCTGGGCTGCATTCAGGCACTCCAGTGCAACACAAACGAGTGCCCGTCAGGCGTGGCTACCCACAAGAAGCACCTGCAGCGCGGCCTCGTGGCCACCGACAAAGCCGAGCGTGTCTATCGCTACGCCACCACAATGCACAAGGAAGTGGGTACGGTTGCCCACTCATGTGGAGTGGATGATCCGCGTATGCTCAAGCGCCATCACTGTCGCATCATGGGGGCCAACAGCCGCACAATCGGCCTGCATGAAATGTACCCTCCCGGCGGCAGCTTCGCACCCGCCCGCGACCGGACGGATACCATCACCGACGGCAGCGTCGCCGCGCAATAACGTCCCGTCAGCGCAGACATACCACTCGGTCACAGGCACCTTGTGCACCCCGTGCGCCATCCCTTGCGGATTTAACGTCCGCATACAAATGGTTCATCGAGTCGTCACAGATCTTTCAAGCTGCATCGCAATAGTCCGCGCAAGTCGCTGCCGACGTATTTGATTCGCCTCCCCGGCCAAGCAACGCCGTTTGCAGATGAACAGGCCAAAGCGCGTGCGGTTACGCCCGCGCCTTCCCGTCAAAGGACACGCGGCAGCAACCATGTCTATGGCCCACGCAACCCTGATGCAGAAAGTGGCGCGCTACGCCCGCGATGCGGATACGGGCGACGACAGCCTTCCGGATGCCGGCGGGCCAAAGCCCCGGTCATTCCGCAAGCGTCTGGCGCTGTTCAGCATGGGCCGCAAAGGCCGCAAGCGTGTCAAACGCGGCCACCTGATTGTCCGCAAACCAACCCGCCACCGCACTTTGTTTATCTCCGACACCCATCTGGGCACGCCGGGCTGCAAGGCTGAGTTGCTGGCTGATTTTTTGCGCCACAATGAGGCGCAGACGCTCTATCTGGTGGGCGACATCATTGACGGGTGGCGCATCAGGCGCGCGTGGTACTGGAACGATGCCCACAATCACGTCATTCAGGAAATATTGCGCAAGGCCCGCAAGGGCACCCGCGTCATCTATGTGCCCGGCAATCATGATGAAGCGCTGCGTGACTATGTCGGCGTGACACTGGCCGGAGTGGAAGTCATCAATGAAGACATTCACCGCGCCGCCGACGGCAAGTCATATCTGGTGCTGCACGGTGATCAGTTTGACGGCGTCGTACGCTATGCCAAATGGCTGGCCCATGCAGGTGACCGTGCCTACAACTTCGCGCTTGCCTGCTCCAGTGCCCTGCACAGTATCCGCCGTGCCCTTGGCCTGTCTTACTGGTCGCTGTCGGGATACCTCAAACACAAGGTGAAAAACGCCGTCGAATACATTTCGAAATATGAAGACGCCGTTGCCCGCGAAGCCCGCGACCGCGGCGTTGACGGTGTGGTGTGCGGCCACATCCACCATGCGGAGATACGCGAGATGGATGGCGTCATTTACATGAATGACGGCGACTGGGTGGAAAGCTGCACGGCGCTGGCCGAGGACGATGCAGGGAACTTCACTGTTCTTCACTGGACACGGTTTGCAGCGGACGTGGAGGCCGAACGCGCCGCACTGCAAGCGCGCCCGTCATGCGCTGACGCAGCGCCTGTTACCAAAACAGCCGACACCGAAGCGGCAAGCACCGCCGCATGACTTTCCTCCAGACCATCGAGCATGGTGCAAGTTCCGCCTGCGGGGCGCCGCAGCGTGTTCTCATTATAACCGACGCCTGGGATCCGCAGGTGAACGGTGTGGTGCGTTCTCTGCAACAGCTTGGCGGCGAACTGTGCAACATGGGCCACACAGTCCGCTATGTCACACCGCAAGACTTCAAAACGGTTCCCGCGCCAACCTATCCGGAGATCAGGCTGTCTCTTTGGCCACTGACATGGATGCGCAGAACGGTGAAAGAATTTGCCCCCAGTGCCATTCATATTGCCACCGAAGGGCCGCTGGGGCTTGTGGCGCGAAACTATTGCGTGCGCAACGGCCTGCCGTTTTCAACATCGTTCCACACCCGCTTTCCCGAATACATCAAGGCCCGCTTCGGCATACCGGTGTCGTTCGGCTACCATTTCCTGCGCTGGTTCCATGGGCCGGCCACAACCATGATGGTGGCCACACGTTCGTTGCAGGACGAAATGAAGGCGCGGCATTTTCCCTCCACAGCGCTTTGGTCACGGGGTGTTGATACTGAATTGTTCCGCCCGCGCCCTGACCTGAGGTCGGCTGATTTTCTTGGCCTGCCGCGCCCGATCTGGCTCTATGTCGGGCGCGTCGCGGTTGAAAAAAATATCGAGGCGTTTTTGGAACTCGACCTGCCCGGCTCAAAACTCGTGGTGGGCAGCGGCCCGCAGCTTGATGCGTTGCGCCGGAAATATACCCAGGCGCATTTTGTCGGCCCCCGGTTCGGCGAGGAGCTGGCCGAGCACTATGCCGCCAGCGACTGTTTCGTGTTTCCCAGCAAAACCGACACATTCGGCCTTGTGACGCTGGAAGCACTGGCATCCGGCACACCGGTAGCCGCCTACCCCGTTCAGGGGCCAAAGGATGTCATCGGCGATGCGCCTGTTGGCTGCTTGCGGGATGACCTGGCCAGCGCGGCACGCACGGCCGTTACCATTTCACCGCAATGTGCCCGCTCTTTTGCGCTGGACTACTCGTGGGAAGCCTGCGCGCGGCAGTTTGTTTCCAACCTCGCCATCCAGCGCACCTCTGAGCCTACCGGTCGTGCCCGGCCGCGCCTGCTGCACCGCTAGCAATCCGCACTCGCCGGTTTCGCTGGCAACCACGCGCCGCCGTGCTAGGCTGATCCGTGACAGACACCCGTTGTGTATTCAGGGAGACGTATCCATGACACGCCACCATGCGCGCGCCAAAGCAGCGCAGAACGACACTCGCACCCGCACCGCCATCATGACTGCGACCGCCATTCTAGCTGCCATCGCCTTGTTGTGGGCAGCGTTTGCATCCCCGGCCTTTGCGCAGGACGCTGATGCGGTTGCTGAAAGTGGCACCTTCACCATTGACGAAAGCCATGTGCACGCGGCCTTCAAGGTCAGCCATCTTGGCTTCTCCGACACCATCGGCGGTTTTGATAAAATCTCCGGCTCGTTCACGCTGAACGCGGAAGATCTGGCCGCCAGCAGTGTCTCCGTCACCATCGACACAGCCAGCATCGACAGCGGCTGGGATGCGCGCGACGAGCACCTGCGCGGTGACGACTTCTTCAAAACCGAAGAGTTTCCTGAAATGACCTTTGTCTCCACCAGCGTTGAGCCGACCGGCGAGATGTCCGCCACGGTTACCGGCGACCTCACCCTGCTGGGCCAGACCCATCCGGTGACCCTCGACGTAACGTTCAACCAGGCGGGGGCTCACCCGTTTTCTGGCAAATATGTTGCCGGATTTTCAGCGTCCGGCACGCTGGATCGCACGCAATGGGGCATGGAGTACGGGGTTCCGGCCATCGGCAAGGACATTGACCTGATGATTCAGGTTGAAGGCATCCGCGAGGAAGCCGATGCCGCCGAAGAAGGCTGATACGGAAAAAACCGGCTAAAGTGTTGCGCCGCAACATTTTCTCGACATAGCGCGCGCCAAAGCCTATACCGGCGCCAGCAACGTCCTCATAAGAAGGGCGCGGAAATGGGGACATCCCGATTCCGCGCCCTTCTTGCATGGGCGCACATATGATTTAACCCACGAAAGACCACCCCTATGCCCGCTCAGGAACGCCGCAATATTGCGATTATCGCCCACGTTGACCACGGCAAGACCACCATGGTGGACAAGCTGTTTCAGGCCTCCGGCGTGTTCCGGGAAGGCCAGGAAGTGGAAGACCGCGCGATGGATTCGGGCGATCTGGAGCGCGAGCGCGGCATTACCATTTCAGCCAAGGTAGCCAGCTTCGAGTGGAAAGGCGTTCGCATCAACCTGGTGGATACGCCCGGCCACGCCGACTTTGGCGGCGAAGTCGAGCGCATTCTCTCCATGGTGGACGGCGTGCTGTTGCTGGTGGACGCCGCCGAAGGCGCCATGCCGCAAACCAAGTTTGTGACCATGAAGGCACTTGCGCTGGGCCTGCGCCCGGTCGTGGTCATCAACAAGATGGACCGCAAGGATGCGCGCGCCGACTACGTGCATGAAGCAGTGTTTGACCTGTTCGCAAACCTTGAAGCCAGCGACGAGCAACTGGACTTTCCCGTACTTTATGCGTCCGCCCGCGAAGGCTGGGCGTCAGCCACAGAGGCCACCAGCGGCGAGAACATGGACGCGCTGCTGGATGCCATCATTGAGCATGTGCCCGCCCCCGTTGACCTTGGCAACACCGACGCGCCGTTTGAACTGCTAGCAACCGGCATTGAATCCGACCCGTTCCTTGGTCGCCTGCTGTCAGGCCGCATCAAGGCGGGCACTATCAAACCCAACATGCAGATCAAGGTCTTGACCCGCAACGGCAAGGAGCGGGAACGCGGCCGCGTCACCAAGGTGCTGGCGTTCCGTGGCCCGCTGCGTGAAGCGGTGGACAGCGCTGAACCCGGTGACATTGTTGCCATTGCCGGCCTCAAGAACGCCACCGTGTCAGACACCCTGTGCGATGTCTCCATTACCGAAGCGCTTGATTCAAAGCCCGTTGATCCGCCTACCCTCGCCATAACCATGATGGTGAACGACAGCCCGCTGGCAGGTCGCGAAGGCTCAAAGGTGCAAAGCCGCGTCATCCGCGAACGGTTGCTGCGTGAAGCCGAAGGCAATGTGGCCATCAAAATCACCGAAGTCCCCGGCGGCGACGCCTACGAGGTGGCCGGTCGGGGCGAGTTGCAGCTTGGCATTCTGATCGAGACCATGCGCCGCGAAGGCTTTGAGGTATCCATCTCCCGTCCACGCGTGTTGATGCGCGAGGACGAGAACGGCAAAAAGATTGAGCCTGCCGAAGAAGTTCAGATTGATGTGGACGAGGAATACAGCGGCGTTGTCATCGACAAGCTGACCCAGCGCAAGGCCGAGTTGATGGGCATGGTGCCGTCGGGCGCCGGCAAGACGCGCCTCACATTCATCTGCCCGGCCCGCTCGCTCATTGGCTATCAGGGCGAGTTCATGACCGACACGCGCGGCACCGGCATCATGTCCCGCATCTTCCATGGCTGGGTGCCTTACGTGGGCGAGATTGGCGGACGCCACCATGGCGTCCTCATCGCCAACAGTGATGGCGAAGCGGTGGCCTATGCCCTGTGGAACCTCGAAGACCGCGGCTCGCTGTTCATTACGCCGGGCACCAAGGTCTATCGCGGCATGATTATCGGCGCCAATTCGCGGCCCGACGATCTGGAGGTGAACCCGCTCAAAGGCAAGCAGCTCACCAACATCCGCACCACCTCGCGCGATGAAGCCGTGAAGCTCACAACCGTGCAACCGATGGCGCTGGAACAGGCTATATCCTACATCGGCGACGACGAGCTGGTGGAAATAACCCCGCAGAACATACGTCTGCGCAAGCGCTACCTGGACCCCAATGAGCGCAAGCGTAACCGCAGCGCCGCTGCTGCGGCACAGTAAGCCAAGGCAGCTTTTCGATTAGTGCTTGTCGCCTCGACCTGAGGACGATACCCAAGACGCATGAATGAGAACCTGCATGAGCTTGAGGCCTTCATCCACACGCTGGCGGATGCGTCGGGCGCGGCCATCATGCCGTATTTCCGCACCCGCCTTGAGGTGGAGGACAAACGCTCCCACGGCCAGTTTGATCCGGTAACGCAAGGCGATCGGGCGGGAGAACGCGCGATCCGCGATCTGATTGGCGCGACCTATCCAGCCCACGGTATTCTGGGCGAAGAGTTAGGCGCGAAGGATGGTGCGTCGCAGGTGTCATGGATCATTGACCCGATCGACGGCACCCGCGCGTTCATGTCGGGATTGCCAACCTGGGGCACGCTCATCGGAGCCATGCATGATGGCGTGCCCGTCGTGGGTGTGATGGACCAGCCCTATACCGGCGAACGTTTTGTTGGCGGCCCCTCAGGCGCAAAGTTCATCACCCGCGATGGCGAACAGCCGATGTCTGTCCGCTCGTGCGCAGGCCTCAAGGATGCCGTGATGGCCGCAACGGACCCGCGCATGTTCGGCATGTCACCTCAAAAGGAAGTCTTTGCCGCACTGGCCGCCGACATCAAGCTGCTGCGCTATGGCGGTGACTGCTACAACTACGCCATGGTGGCGCTGGGCCAGATTGACCTTGTGGTGGAGGCCTACAACCAGCCCTACGATATTTTGCCGCTTGTGCCGGTTATTGAAGCCGCAGGCGGCATTGTCAGCGACTGGGCCGGACGCCCCCTGCGGTCAGGCGCGGACTTTGATCGCTCCGGCGGCATGACACTGGCTGCGGGCGACAGGCGCGTTCATCAAGCTGCTGTCGCGCACCTGTCACTTGCAGGCTAGTGGCAGGCTAGTGGCAGGCTGACGGAGCACGCTACCTGTCCACGCCGACGAACGCATCAAATGCCTCCCAGAACGGTTTTTGAATGTCGTCACGCTCCATCAAAATCTCGTGCTTCGCGCCTTCACACAAAATATAGCGCCCGTTGGCCAGACGCTTTGCATACGCCTCTACGTCACGGGGCCGTATCAGCCCGTCGCGGCTGGCGCCTGCGAACAATACCGGGGTTGTGATTGCGTCAGTACACTGGTCTGACTGCAAAAAATCCATGCTTTCAATCGCTGCGCCGCCCCACCCCAGCGTCGGCGTCGCCAGCCGCAAGTCAGGCTTGGCCGCTACAATGGCATTCTGGCGTGCAAACCGTTGCGGGTCCGACGTCACCAGATTGCCCTCGAACGGATCACTGCCGGTGGCCTTGTCGTCACTGCCGCCGGGCAGATAGCGTTTACCCAGTCCCACAGCGATACCGATAAAACTGAGCAGCCGCATGGCCAGCATCGCGCGCGCACTGATGGCAAGATCAACCATCGGCGCTGACAGCACCATGCGCCCGATCCTTGGCAGCCCCTGCGCAATCGCCGCGCGCGTGTCTGCCAGATAAAGCCAGCGCAGCGCGATGTGTCCGCCCATGGAGTGCGCCAGCCCGATCAGCGGTGCAGGCAAATTGCGCGCCGCAACCTGTTTGAGGAACAGTGCAAAGTCACGGTCAAAATCAGAAAAGCGGTCCGCATGGCCCCGCAACGGATTGTCCGTCTCGCGCACCGACATGCCTTGTCCGCGCCAGTCGAGGGTGGCAACCGCGAAACCACGCTCCCGCAGCATGGTTACAGTCTCAAAATACTTCTCGATGAACTCGGTGCGCCCGCTCAGCAGCACTACCGTTCCCTCAGGCGTGTCCGCAGTCGCAGGCCACACGGCGCCTCTCAACCGACCGCCATCAAAACCGTCAAACCAGAACGCTTCCCCGCCATCCGGCACCGGGTTTTGTGAAATATCAATAAGCGGCGCAGGTGACGACACGGGCGGACTATCCTTCCTGGGTGGCTAACAACGCAAAACAAGGCTTGTATGGATTTACAACCGGTGGGCCTACACTATCACCCGATGCGGCCCATCGCTAAACCAACAGTTCAAAACAATGCCCGGCACCTCATCATCCATGTCAAACCCTGCCCACTCTGATCTTGCGACTTTGGACCTGACGGCGGGATGGCACATTGACGCTGCGCGCGCGCCGGACATATCGCCAGCCGCCACCGCAGCGCGCGAACTTCACGACGCGCTCACCACACTCGCGCCGCAAAATAGCACCCAGGCACCCGTGCAGTTCATTCTGCAACATCGCACATCATCGTCAGATGGTTTTACCTGGAACATCAAGGACGGCGTTGTTCACCTCAATGGCAACAGTGCGCGCGGGCTTTTGTATTGCGTCTATTCATTTTTGATGGCCATGGGGTTCAGTTGGCCGGGACACAAACCGCAGGACACATGCCAGCCCAAAGGCTCACGTTTTTCCATCGCGCACGCCAGCGCCGAGTCACCGGGCTTTGAAGGTCGCTGCCTGATCCTTGGCCATCATGCCTTTTTGGCAGAATACATGGAGTGGATAACCTGGGCGGCCCGCAACCGCCTCAACACTATTTTTGTTCACACCGCAGAAGAAGGTCTGGCGCTGGGTGCCGTGCCGGTGCGTCAATGGCATGACGTGAGCACGCAGGTGCGCGCCCACTGCACACACTACGGCATGACCCTTGAGCTTGGTGGGCACGGCCTGTCACGCCTCCTGCCGCGCACACTGTTTGATGAAATGCCGGATGCCTTCCGCATGAAAGACGGTGTGCGCACGCCGGACCACAACCTTGAGCCGCTCAATGCGCAAGGCATGGCGGAAGTTCGCAAAAACGCTCATGCGTGGTTTCAGGCCAATCCCGGTGCCGACATATATCATCTGTGGCCGGACGATATTCCCGGTGGCGGCTGGTCGCAAAGCCCTGAATGTGAGGGACTAAGCGCCTCGGATCAGGCATTGATTGCCACCAATGCGCTGGCGGAAGAACTCAACGCCATAAGCCCCGACGCGCAAATTGCCCACATCGCCTATCACGATACCGAGCCCGCACCTACCACTGCGCGGCCACGCCATAATGTGTCGCTGCTGTGGGCCCCGCGGATGCGCAGCTATGCGGATGGCGCGTTCGACAAGAACTCATCCGTCAACCATCGCTACCCCGGCGAGCTTGCCGCCAACATGGCGTTGTTCAACGAGGCCAATGCGCCGCCGACGCGGGTATTCGAATATTATCTGGATGCCATCCTGTTCAAATCCGTATTGCCACCCCTCGCCGACCTGATGGCACAGGATGCAAAAGGTTACCGCGCGGCGGGCGTCCATACGCTTCAGGCTCTCATGGTGGGTGGACGGCCGTGGTGTGCCCCGCAGATCAACGCCTATGCCTTCGCGCATCTGGCGTGGCGGCCTGATGCCAGCCCGGCAACCCTGACCCGATCATTTTGTGCGGGCCTCGTCGGCAAGGCTGCGGCCGACGCCCTGACCGGCCACTATGAAGCGCTGGCCAACGCGTTTTCCATGGCCCTGACCTTCGAGCCGCGCGAGGCGCGCCCCGGCGCTGCTGCCGGTGCGGCTGATTTTCTGGATACCCCCCCAACCGACATGGGCGACCCCTGGCACGCCACACCAAACGATATTTCCCAACGCGCGATGCTGCGGCCCGCCATCTCCATCTTGCTGGATAGCGCTGCGGACGCACTTTTTCAGGCAGGCAACAGCGCAACTGACATGCGCCATATTGCCGGCCTTCAGGCTGAGTTTGCACTCACGCGCCTGTGGTTTGATTTCCACTTTGCGCGCCTGTCGCTGTACAGCGCCGTTCATCAGAAAACCGACATTACGAATGCGCTGGCAGAGGCGTATGCCGTGTGTGATGCCGTTGACGAGTGGGCCGACATCAACATCGCAGACCCGCGCTACCGCGAAAACACAAAGCTGCTGCATTGGCTGTTCTGGCGGCTGCGTCTCGACAATATCCGTGAAGACGCCACACCAGCGGGTGCTGCCCGCGACGCTGTGAGACAAACGCGTCAACGCGACATGCAGGCACGGTTCGCCCGTGGTCGCGCATTGTGGACCACCTGATTGCATACAGGAAAATACCGATGAGCTGGGAACAAGAAGCAAGAGAAATCGCTGCCCGCCGCGCTGAGGCCAAGGCACAGGGCGGCGATGAAGGGATTGCCAAACAACACGCCAAAGGCCGCCTTACCATCCGCGAGCGCATTGCGCATCTGGCCGATGCCGCCAGCTTCCAGGAACTGGGCGAGGGCGCGGGCGCACCTGAGTTTGACGATGACGGCAACCGTACGGGCTTCACTCCTGCCAACTTCGTGCTGGGCTTTGCAAAAATCGGTGGCCGCCGTGTCGTTATTGGCGGCGAGGATTTTACGCTCAAGGGTGGCTCACCCAACCCGGCGGGCCTGCGCAAAAGCGTCTATTCCGAAGACGTGGCCCTGCAATACAAAGTGCCGCTCATCCGCCTGCATGAAGGTGGTGGTGGGTCGGTGGCAGGCTCCGGCGGTGGACGCGCCAGATCGCGCCCGGTCGGTGATCCGGTGTTTTCAACGCCGCGCTTTGTCTCGCTGGCAAAAACCCTTGGCACCATCCCCGTGGCAAGCGCCGCCCTGGGCCCGGTCGCGGGTATGCCTGCAGCCCGGCTCGTCTCATCGCATTTCACTGTGATGGCCAGGAACGCGCAGGTGCTGATCGCCGGCCCCGCCGTGGTGGAACGCGCGACAGGCCACAAAATGACCAAGGAGGAGTTGGGCGGGCCAGACATCCACGCCAAATCAGGCGTCATCGACAGTGTGGCGGAGACCGAACAAGCAGCGCTGGATGAAATCGCGCAGTTCCTGTCGTACCTGCCGCAAAATGTCTGGGAAGCAGCCCCGGTGCTGACAACCGATGACCCGGTGGACCGCGCCGACGACAAGCTGCTGTCCATCGTGCCACGTGAACGCCGCAAGACCTACGCCATGCGCAAGATCATTAAGGCAGTAGTGGATGAGGACTCGTGGTTTGAAATGTCACGCCGCTACGGCCCCTCGCTTATTACGGGCCTTGCCCGCCTTGGCGGCAGACCCGTCGGTATTCTGGGCAATGACTGCACGTACTACGCAGGTGCCATGACAGCAGATGCTGCCCGCAAGACGCGCCGCTTCATTGATTTTTGCAACACCTTCAACCTGCCCGTGGTCGCGCTGGTGGATGAACCGGGCTTCATGATCGGACCTGATTCAGAAACCACGGGCACCATCCGCGCAGGCGCGGAAGCCATCGCCGCCGTTATGAATGGCCGCGTGCCGTGGGCCAGCGTCATCGTCCGAAAAGTGTTTGGTGTGGCGGGTGCGGCTCACTTTGCTCCCAACGCGCATGTGTTTTCGTGGCCCAGTGCGGAAACGGGCGCACTGCCGGTTGAAGGCGGCGTCGCGGTTGCCTTTGGCCGCGAGATTGCCGCCGCCGCGGATCCGGAGGCGAAACGCCGCGAGCTGGAGGAAATGCTGGCCTCCGCACAGTCGCCCTTCCCGCGCGCTGAGGGATTTTCAGTGCATGAACTGATTGACCCGCGCGAAACCCGCGCCCGCCTCAACGATTGGCTGGATTGGGCATGGCCCACTTTGGAGCATCAGCGCGGCCCCTATCTGCGGCCCATGGCTTAACCCCATGAAAAACGCCCGGACATTTCTGTCCGGGCGCTTCTGGTCGCGTGGTGTTGGTCTAGAGGTAACGGTAACCAAGCACGCTGCCGGTGTAGGCGCAGACCCGCAGATCCACAGGACGGTTGTTGTGGCGCGCATTGACCTGGTAGTGGTCAGTCCAGTCGTTGTCACCAGCGTGATACTGCGCATTGGAGAAGTGCGAGTATTTCTGGTTCTGCAGACCGCCACGGAAGGTGTTGAAGGCCTTACGCTGGGGCTGGGCGGACGCCAGGTTGTAGCGCTGGGCATTTTGCACATTCTTGATGTGGCCGTTGCGCGAGTTGACCGTAATCAGCTTGGCCTTGCCGCGATTGTTCAGGCCACGCACTTTGTACACATTGCCCTTGAGGTCCACCCGGTCGAAGCGGCTGAAACCCTGGTTGCGCAGGCCCGCCAGCATCTTGTTGATGCCAATCACCTGACGGTTGGGCACTTCGTGGGGGTTCGCCGGGCCCACATCAAACAGGCGACCTGTATAGGGGTCAGCCTTCGCCTGGTTGAAGCGACCGCGCGGACCAAAGCCCTGCACATGATAGACGCCGTTGCGGAACACGATGTCCGTCACTGTGGAGCCGGTGCGCCGCTCGATCAGGTTCACGGTCTTGGGAATATAGTTGAAGCCCTGGCGCGGCTGGCTTTGCTGCCCTTTGCGGGCCTGATGATAGAAGTCTGTCTTGTGCCAGCCTGAATGCTGGTTGGCGTTGTAGTGGTGGACCTGGCCATTGCTGAACACAATGCCGCCACCCTGGCCGTTGCTGATCTTGAATGAGAACCCACCGGCGTGTGCGGGGGCCGTGGCGGCCAGAACACCACCAACTGCTGCGAGGATAAGAAGCTTTTTCATTTTGGTCTCTCCGTCTTTCACATTATCCGGCGTTTGGAACCGGGTCTGAAGGGAGCCACCTCTACTGCGGTGGCTGGTCTTAAGCCGGGGAAAGGTGTGTCCCCGTTGCGTGAGACAAAGATTTGCAAAGCCGCGCTGAACCCTTTCTGGGCAGGCTGTTAAGACACGCGTCACACAGATGAACCGCAGCCGACGCGCACACTCAGCCAACCGATACAAACCGCCAGCAATGCGCTGACAAAAAAGAAAACGGGCGCTTCCAAAATCATCGGAAACGCCCGCATTCAAGCCGTTTGGTGTGTGTTGGCTGTCTAGTGGTAACGCCAGCCCAAAACATTTCCGGTGTACGCACACACCCGCAGGTTCACACCCCGGCCATATCCGTCGTAGGCGCTCACAAAATAGTGAGGAGTCCAATTGCGCCCGTGGCCATGGAACTGCGGACGATGAAAGTTGCGGTAGCCGCTGTGGCGCAGCGCCTGCACAAAGTTCCTGAACGGCCGCACATTGCCGTAACTGCGGTGGTGATACCGGGGGCCGTAATTATAGTTGCGATGCTTGTTGTAATGGCGCTGATGCCAGCCGGACTGCCGCCAGCCGCCATAATAGTTGTAGCCGTGATTTTTGTAGTGGCCGTGGTGGTTCTTGTGGCCTGCCAGCGTCACACCGGCCTTCACATCGCCGCTGCCGACATACCCGGCCGCAAGCGGTGCCGCCTGCGCTGGCGTTGCGGCAACAACACCAAGTGCGGCCGCCCCCAATATGCCGCTCACTGCATAAGCAAAAAATCTCTTCATCGCTGCACTCCTTGCATTTTCTAAGGAACGCCCTGCTGCGTGTCACCTGACAGCGCCGGTCCAAACGCGTCCCGTGTGATGCGCCGCCCGGCCAGTACATCGCCGGATGCGAGGCGCATGTCCCCACGCACAAGAGTTTCTGCAATTTGGCCTGAACCCACCCTGCATAAAACGTTAACCCGTTGGTCACGAACATGACCAAAATATCATACAGATGAATGGGTTAGATGGTTAATTGTCGGCACGATCGCCGCCAATAAAGGCGATTTGGCGGCGACCCGGCAATGCGCCTCTCCACCGCGTCCTCGCGCATGTTACGCTGGCGCCTGAAACACCATTGCCCTTGCCAGTACACGGACAAAACCCATGCGTCGATTTTCAGTTTTCGCCCTTATTGCCGCAGCTTTCGTTGCGTCCACAAGCATCACGGCACGCGCTGATAACCGGCAATACATTCTGGCAACCGCCACCACCGGCGGCACCTACTATCCCGTCGGCGTCGCCATCGCCACGCTGAGCAAGATCAGACTTGAACCGGAGTATGGCTTTTCCCTGTCGGCCATCAGTTCTGCAGGCTCCGGCGAAAACGTGAAGCTGATGCGCGACGGTGAAGCGCAGTTTGCCATTCTTCAAGGCCTGTACGGCGCTTGGGCGGCCACCGGCACAGGCCAGATAGCCAATGACGGTCCGCAGCAAAACCTGCGCTCCATCTCCATGCTCTGGCGCAACGTGGAGCACTTTGTGCTGCGCGCCGAGGATGCAAAGACGGGCACGATTTCCGACCTCAAAAATCTCGGCAAACCGTTTTCCATGGGCAAGCGCAACTCCGGCTCGGAAGGCTCGGCGCTGCATATTCTCGCAGCACTGGGTATTGAGCCCGGCACTGACTTTGACACCATCAATCTGGGTTATGGCCCCAGCGCCGACGCCATGCAGGACAACAAGGCTGCGGGCATGAACACGCCAGCAGGCGTGCCCGTCAGCGCCGTTACCCGCGCCTTTGCCGCCGCCAACGGCGACCTTGTGGTGCTTGGTTTCACTGATGAGCAGATTGCCGCCATCAACACCGCCCTGTCAGATGACAGCGCCCTGTGGAGCCGGTTCGACATTCCCGCCGACACCTATCCCGGCCAGATCGCCCCTGTAGCCACCATCGCCCAGCCAAACTTTCTGGCCGTCAACGCTGATGTACCCGAAGAAGACGTTTATGCCCTCACCAAGGCGCTATATGAGAACCTGCCGTTTCTGGCGGGCATTCACGCTGCCACCAGGGACATGGCCCTTGAAAACGCCATCGACGGGCTGCCCCTGCCGCTGCACCCCGGTGCGATGCGCTTTTTTTCAGAAGCAGGGCTGGCCATCCCGGACCGTCTTATTGCCCGCAGCGAATAATCGGGCAGGCAGGTCGTGACACCCCCGTCGAGCACACGCTCCGACCTGTCTTCGGGCAGCCCTTCCTCAGGCGGTATGCCGCAACCTATGGCGCTTGGCCGCGCGGGGTTTGGATTCGCGATTTTTGTTTCGCTCGCCCATCTGTGGGCCAATGCGTTCGCAACGCTTCCCGAACTCCAGGCTGCGGGCTTTCACTTCGGTCTGTTCGCTGTTTTGTGTGTGCTGCTGTTTCCCGCAAGCCGCGTGCGCTGGCTGCGCATCACCATCGACAGCACCATCGCCGCCGCAGCCATGGGCGCAGCCGTCTATCTCTACCTTGCCGAGGACGCTCTGTATGACCGCGGCGTCAGCTTCATTGCGTCTGACTGGGTCGCGTCCATCATAGCCGTTGTCATTGTGCTGGAGCTGGCCCGGCGCACCACAGGCTGGGTAGTGCCGATACTGGCCGCCCTCGCGCTTTCCTATGTGGTGCTTTGGGGCCCGCTGGTGCCCGGTGCATTCGCCTTTGCGGGCCTCTCGGCGGAAACGCTTTTCTTTCGCAGCTATTTTGGCACCGATGGCATGTTCGGCCCGATCGCGCGCATTTCGTGGACGTTTGTGTTCATGTTCATTTTGCTCGGCGCGTTTCTGGTACGCTCCGGCGCAGGGGATTTTATTCTGGCGCTGGCGCGCGCCGCCGCAGGGCGCATGGTCGGCGGGCCGGGCATCGTGGCCATTCTGGGGTCCGGCCTGATGGGGTCGATCACCGGCTCAGCTGTCGCCAACACGGTCTCGACCGGCGTCATCACCATCCCGCTGATGAAACGCGCTGGCTTCCCGCCGAAGTTTGCGGGCGGCGTGGAAGCTGCGGCCTCCACCGGCGGTCAGCTTATGCCGCCGGTCATGGGTGCCGGCGCTTTCGTCATGGCATCCTTCACACAGATTTCGTATCTGGAAATCATTGCCGTGTCGGTACTGCCGGCTCTGCTGTATTTTTTCACCGTCGGCATTTTCGTCCGCCTTGAAGCGGCCCGTCTTGGCCTCTCATCCGATACCAATATCGAACCCTTGTGGCCGGTCATCCGCGACGGCTGGCATTTCCTGTTGCCCATTGCGGCTTTGGCCGGGTTGCTGATCGCAGGCTTCACGCCGGTGTATGCGGGTGCTGCGGCCATCGCCGTCACTGTGGCCGCCTCGTGGCTGTCAAAATCCCCCATGAAACTCACCGACATCGCCCACGCCGCCGCCGACGGTGCCCGTGCGATGGCTCCCACCGCCATGCTGCTGATCTGCGTCGGGCTCATTGTCAGCGTTGTCGGCATGACCGGCGTCGGCAACACGTTCTCGCTCATGCTGTCAGGCTGGGCAGGCGGCAGCCTGTTGCTGACACTGGTTTT
The DNA here is from genome assembly GCF_040219635.1 of Pyruvatibacter sp. Lineage (NCBI taxonomy): Bacteria > Pseudomonadati > Pseudomonadota > Alphaproteobacteria > Hyphomicrobiales > Parvibaculaceae > Pyruvatibacter > Pyruvatibacter sp. The sequence continues at coordinate 68,168 of NZ_JAVJSC010000008.1, read as the reverse complement.
TGTGGCGCTCGCCTCCCTCGTGCTGGGTATGGGCCTGCCGGTGACCGCCAGCTACATCGTGCTGGCCACCCTGTCAGCGCCCGCGATTTATGGCCTGATGGTGGACGCAGAACTGGTGCGTGCCCTGATGGCCGGGGCCACCACGCCCGCCCTTGCCGCCTACGCGATGCTGACAGCACCTGAGCTTGCCGCCAGCATCGGCAGCACCATGAGCGAGGCTGACGCCCGGACACTCCTCGCGGCTCTGCCGCTTGATGTGCGTGCCGGGCTGGCCGAAGGGCTGATAGCCCCCGCTTTGCTCACCTCGATGCTGCTGGCCGCGCATCTGGTGATTTTCTGGCTCAGTCAGGATTCCAACGTGACGCCGCCGGTGGCGCTATGCGCCTTTGCCGCCGCTTCCATTGCAGGCTCCCGCCCCATGGAAACCGGCTTCGCTGCCTGGAAAATAGCCAAAGGGCTTTATCTGGTGCCGCTGTTGTTTGTCTATCACCCACTCATCACCGGCACCGGGCTTGAGCCGCTGGTGACAACCGTGATGGCCGCCCCGGCCTTCGTGGCGCTGGCGGCCAGCCTGCACGGCTACCTGAATGCGCCGCTGTCACTCGTCCACCGCGCGGCGTTGGGGCTGGCGGGCGCGGCCATCATCATGCCGTGGGGCAGCCTTTGGGAGCACGCGGCGCTGGCGGGAGTGCTGAGCGTTGCGCTGGCTTTTTTGTGGCGCCTACAGGCAAAAAAACCTGCAAACCCGCCACTCCAGACCTCTTGACGCTCCAAAAAGCCGTTCCCAGATATAGCAGGTGGACGCCGCATGGTGCGGGTCCACATGGCTGCCCGCCAGTGCTGGTCGCGCCCAATCGGGGCGGCCAAAAAGCGCGTGGCGTCAGGCAGCCTGCACAGCAATACGCTCAACTCAAAGAGGTTTTGTCTCATGCGTAGTTACGATTTTTCCCCGCTTTACCGCAGTGCCATTGGCTTTGACCGGCTTGCAGGCCTGCTGGACACCGCCAACCGCCTGGACGCCCAGTCGCCCGCCTACCCGCCCTACAATGTGGAGCAGGTGAGCGAGAACGATTACCGCGTGACCATGGCGGTGGCAGGTTTCGCTGAAAACGAGCTTGAGATCGAAGTGAAGGATCAGACCCTTACAATCTCAGGCAAAAAGGTCGAAGCCGACGAGGACGCAAGCCGCAAATACCTGCATCGCGGCATCGCCGCGCGCGGTTTTGAGCGCCGTTTCCAGCTCGCCGACCACGTGCAGGTAACCGGCGCGCGCCTTGAAAACGGGCTTTTGCACGTGGATACCCGCCGCGAAATCCCTGAAAGCCTCAAGCCCCGCACCATCAAGATCGAGGCCGGCGGCAAAGCCAGCCGTCCCGCGATTGAGGGCAAAGCTCAGGCTGCCTAGCATCGGCTGACACCACAAGGGGCGCGCATCCAATTCAGGGTGCGCGCCCTGCTTGCACCTGCACCCGTGTGCACCGCACATATGTACCGGAATGTATGCGGTATTTCCTGATATATCTGGCAGCGCAGCATTTTTCTGGACTTGCCGGTCGCGTGACGCGACACTTCCGTGACATTGCGTGATGAAATGCATAATGAAATGCGTGATGACTTTTCATCAGCCACACCCACTACCACCGCGAGCATATCTCAGGACACCCCATGGCCAGTTGGCAAAGCATCCTCACCAGCCTTTTCCTGCGTGTCACCGTCAAACGCAGGATTGACCCGCACGCCAGGCCCGCTGATGCCCGTGCCCGCGTCAACCGGCTGGCGGCGCGCTTCAACAAGGAACGCGACTGGATAAAGGTGACGCCCGCCACAACCAACGGCGTGCCCGGTGAATGGGTGGAAACAACCGGCGAACATGCTCCGTCCACGGATGAAAATGCCCGCAAGGTGTTGCTCTATCTGCACGGTGGCGGCTACATCGTGTGCAGTCCGCTCACCCACCGCTACATGGTGGCGCGCATCTGCCGGGACGCAGGTCTGCGCGCACTGGTGCCGGACTATCGGCTGGCTCCTGAGCATCCGTTTCCCGCCGCCGTCGAAGATGCCGAAGCTGCCTATCGCTACCTGCTGGATGAAGGCTACGCAGGCAAAGACATTGTGGTGGCAGGCGACAGTGCCGGTGGCGGGCTGACGCTGGCTTTGCTCTTGACCCTGCGTGACAAAAATCTGCCGATGCCTGCCGGTGCGGCCCTGCTGTCGCCGTGGACAGACCTGGCCCTTACCGGCTGGACGATGCTGACCAATGCCCGCAAGGATCCGATGCTGCGGCTGGAGTCTGCCAATCTGGGCGCGCGGCACTACCTGCAGGGCACCAGCCCGACACACCCCATTGCCTCGCCGCTTTATGCTGACCTTGCGGGCCTGCCGCCGATGACCATTCAGGTGGGTGAAAACGAGATATTGCTCGACGACAGCCTTCGCCTTCACGACAAGGCAAAGCAGGCAGGCGTCAACACACACCTGGAAACCTTTGCCGGAATGCCGCATGTGTTTCAGGCTTTCGCGCAAATACCTGAATCTGCCACCGCCATCCGCAAGCTGGCCAACTTTCTGGGTGCCCGCGCGCGCGGCGAGATAGGCTCACCTGCCATCACAACGGCAGCGACCTCAAAGCCGCCTGCCATGTCACCTCAGAGCAGCACAACACAGGCTGCCGAATAAAGCAGTGACTAGCCCGGCAGGTTAGCCCGCCCGACAAGCAACGCCACATCACGGTCAAAAACCGGTGACGGGCCTTCTTCAGCCATCCGCTGCATCAGGGCTCCGGCGGCGCGCAACACCGCTACCGTCGGTACGTCAACCGTCCGCACACCGCGCAAGGCATCGCACAGCGGGTCACACAATGCTGTGGCCGCCGTGTAGCCAAACGAGGCCGCCTGACCCTTGATGTCATGCAGAATACCGAACGCATCAACGCAGGCCGCCGCATGAGCATCCGAGCCGACCGGCGCTGAGCCAAGCATATCCAGGGCGGTGTTCAGTGCTGCCATGTCCTGCAAAAGCAATTCGGGATAGCCATCCGCCATCATTGCCACGGCGGCTTCAGCGGCAGCAATTGCTGCAAGCATGTCGTCATCGAGCGCAGCATCAGTCATCGGGGCACCTGCGTGATTGAACGCCCGGTCATTCAAGCCGGGCCGATTTTCAAGTATGCAGACGAGCCGTTAACCCGGCGCTAACACGTGCCATGCAGGCAAAAAGCGCGCATACGCCTAGTAGTCACGCTCCCAGGTGACGCCCACGCTGGTATCCCCGGCAGCGCCCACATCGCTTTCAACGGAAATATCATCGGTGAGTTCCACTTCAACGGTGACCTGCCCGGAATTGGCTTCAAGCCCCTGCGCAACCCCCAGATACACGCCGTCGCTTACATATGAGCCGACCTCAAGGCCACCCTCGCCGACCGACAATACATCCACGCCCAGCGTGCGGCGCATGGCATCCAGCACGCCACCGCCGCCGCCTGACAGGCCGGTCAGAGTTGCCGCCGTCTGCGCCAGTTGCACGGCCTGAAAAGCCGACAACTGCCCGGTGCCGGTGCCAAACAGGATGCGCGACAGCACTTCTTCTTCGGGCAGGGCGGGCACGGACGAAATGGCAATATCAGGGTCAGACGCAGGCCCCGTCACCGCAACCACGGCCTGAAACCCGTCATCTTCATACACAGCCTTGACGTTGAGCAGCGGGTCAATCTCGCGCCCGCCGGTAAACTCGATGCGTCCGCCGGTCAGATCAAATGTCTGGCCCAGAAAATCAAACGTGCCGCGCACCACTTCAAAAGCACCACGCACATTTGGCGTATCCGTTGAGCCCGTCACCGCCAGGTTGCCGGCCCATTCAGACTCAAGCCCGCGCCCGCGCACAAATGCCTGATTGGGAACGTCAATGGTGAGTGCAAGCTCGATGGCCGACGGCGCATCCGCGGATGCGGGCCTGGATGCCGCCTCCGCCTCACCCGTCAAAGGCACGCCTTCGGCATCCACTCTGGTGACATTTATTGTTTCAACGTCAGATGCGAGCCGGTCCGGAATAACTGCCTCCAGCCGCTCCACGGTAATGTGCCCGCCCACAACAACAGGCGTCGGCGCGCCATCTTCACCGCGCGGCCAGGTGACAGTCACGTCACCTGATGCGCGTGCTGTCACCTCATCGCGGCGCGCGATGGCAAAGGACGAAAGCGCAAGCGACACATCAAGGCGCTGCTGCGCACTGTCGCGCAGATCAAGCACACCGCGTCCACTCATGGTGCCTGACGATCCGTCGCGCCCGCTCACCTCCACGCGACCGCCGCGCGACGTCGCATCAAGTGATACATTCAGCGGCGATAACAGCAGCCCGGTATCGTAGTTTTCATAAAGCCCGTCGCGCATGGTGGCAGTGCCTGACAGCTCAAGATCATCAAGCAAACCGGACGCAGACGCATCCAGCACAAGCGCGCCGCGCAGGCGATGCCCGTCCACCGGAACCAACGGCCAGAATGCGCCGACATCAAGCGAGCCTTTCATCAGCGCTTCAAGCCGTGCGTCAGACGGCACACCGGGAATGCCGTTGCGGGCGCGCAGTGGAAGCTGTGCTCTGGCCACCAGATCGTCCGTGCCCGGCGCATCAGACGTCACCGTGCCCGCTGCCATACGCCCATCCCATGTGGCATCCAGCGTCACATCAGGAATATCAGCATCGTCACCGGGCACACGCGGCGACAGCCTGAACGTGGCGCGGCCGCTGCCCGTACTGCCGGATGCGGACAGTTCCGCTGAGCCGTCAAGCGTACCCCGCACAGCGCTGCTGTCGCCCGCAAGCAGGGCAATCAAACGAAGCGGCACGTCGCGCATTTCGGCGGTGGCGGCGAGCGCTGTGGCAGACCGGCTGAAGCTGGCATTCACTTCACCTTCGCCCACTGCAAGCTGCAGCGGGGCAACCTCAACGCCGCCATCCAACGCAACGTTGAAAGGTGCCGCCAGATCCAGCGGCACATTGCCGATGCGCCCGTTCAGCGATGACACACGCACCGTAGTGGCGCTGTAAACCGCAGCCACAGCCAGTTCGCCGGTGCCGCGCGCATCTTCAAGGGTGGAAATGCCCGACAGCGCGGCCGACACGTCAAGCCGCGATACAGGCCCGGATACATCAAGGCGCAACTGCTCAATGTCTATGTGCGCAACACTCATGACACGCGCACGCAGGCGTGCCGCAACTTCACCGGTTTGCGCGAGCGTCCCGTCCAGATTGAGCGCGGCGATGGACACCCCGGAAACCAACACCTCGCGCAGGGCCGCCTCAATGGTCATTGGGCGATCGGCGGTCATTGTGCCATCGGCGGTCAGTGGACCATCGGCGTCCTGCGCACTGGTCGCCGTAAATGTGCCGGTGCCTTGAAGCGGTGTGCCAAGTACCCGTCCCAGTATCGCCAGGTCGGTGACTGTGCCCTCAAGCTGAGCGTCCAACGGCATGTCGCGGGCGGGCAAAGTGACGTTGCCGCGCACATCCACACCCAGCAAGGATGCCGAAATATCCGACAGGCGGATTACACCCGCGTCGGTGTTCAGTTGCAGCGCCGCTGTGGCGGGGGCACCGGCAACGGTGCCGGTGAACGCAACAGGGCCTGAGACCGCGGGCGCAAGCGCCAGCGTTGTGGTTGCCGTACCCGATAGGAGTGTGCCGCTTACCTGCGCCCCCTCGACCGTTGCCTCAATGTTGGTCTGAAGTGCCTCGAATGGCCCCGTGAGTGCCGCAGTGAAAGTGCCTGCCCCGGTCAACGGCACGCCGGCAAGGTCGCTGAACGGGGCAAGATCATCCGTATTCAGAACAATGTTCAGGTCGGCTGAAGATGCTGAAACAAGGCCCGACGCTGCACCGCCAAAACTACCACTGGCGGGTGTAAGGGTCAGGGTTTCAATGCGTGTTTGCCCGTCATTTGTGGCGCTCACGCGGGCGGCAATACTCAGTTGCTCACCCACAAGCCCCAGCAGGCGCGGGTCTGGCAGACTGGTGGGTGTGTAAACCACGTCCAGTGTACCCTCAGCAGCGCCCTCGAAGGTTGCCTGGTCTATTGCAAGGTCGCCGCGCAGCGCGCCAGCCATCTCAATGCCGGCAAGGGCCGCAAACGGTGCAACCTCATCCAGCGCAACGGCGGCCTGCCCGCGCAGGGTTCGCGCATAAGTGTCCACTGCCCCGGCAAACGTCACCTGCTGAACCGGCGCTGCATCCGTGGCAGGCGTGGAAACGCTCAGGCGTGCAATCTCGAACTGCGTCAGCGTGTCATCGGCGGATATGTCCAACACCACATTCACGGCGTCCGCCGCCAAAGTCTCGTGTGTGTCTGCGTCCAGCAGGGCGGCCAGCCCTGCCAGAATGCCCGATGCGTCAACACCCGGTGCACCCAATGGGTCTGTAACAGTCAGTTGCCCGTCAAAGCGGGCGTCACCCGCGTCAACACGCAGGTCATCAAACGCATACCGATCATTGTCGCGCACCAGCGTGGCATTGGCGGTAACGGCGGCAGGCGCACCCGCCACTGCCGGACCGAGCCGCAGGTCAAGCGCAACCCGCATCGGCCGCCCGTCGCGGCGGTCGCCTGTGGCTATCATGTCGACATCACCCAAACGTCCTGCCTGGGCCCGCACGCGTCCCTGCCAGTTATCTACTGGCCCATCGCCTGTTGCCTTCAGACTGACACGGGTAAGGTCGGTGTTGCCTGTAAGCGCTGCAATCAGCCCCGGCGCAGCCGCGCTGCCATCCTCCAGCGACACGTCAAACGCCAGCGTCTGTGTGTCGGGTGCGTAGGTCAGCGAGGTATCAAGATCAAAGCGGCCACCGTCGGTGCGCGCTACGGTGAGGGCCAGCGTGGCACCGCTGCCGCTCAGCCCGCCACGTCCCTCAACGGCCAGCGTCACAGGTGCACCGCCCGCAACACCGGGCATCAGCGTGATCTGCGGCAGTGACAGGCTGTCCACCTGCACCGACACCGGAAGCTGGGGAATGAGCGGGGAGGGTTCTGACGGCGCATCATCGCCCGCGCCGAACGAATGCACGGTGATGTCGGAGGCTTCCAGCGACGTGACGTGAACCCTGCCACTCAGCAGCGCGAACGGTTTCCACGACAGGTCAGCATTGCTGATTTCCGCCAGCAGCTCACCGCCATCGCGGATGGTGATGGTGTCCGCCCCGAAGCTGACCGGCCATACGCCGCGATAGCGGTCTATCTCGATGGTCAGTCCGTCGCCTTCGCCGAGCGACGCAATCAGCCAGTCACCCAGTGCAGAGCGCACGCCGCCAAACTGCAGCGCGACAAACGCACTCAGCGCCAGCATCAGCGTCAGCGCGCCAAGCCCCGCCGCACCGATGCCGCCATAGCGCAGGCCGCGCAGGCCAAGCTGCCGCACGCGCGGCCAATCCACATCATCCAGAAACGAAAACATCAAAAAGCCTGGCCCAGCTTTACGTAGAATTTAAGGCTGGGATCTTCATCCGACGGCGTGGCGATGGGATAGGCAAAATCAATGCCGATGGGGCCAAACGACGTGTAATAGCGAAACCCCAGACCGCCCGCCCAGGCAATCTCGTCTGAAAAATCAGGGATCGGCGCATCTGACACATGCCCCGCATCCACAAACGGCACGATGCCGAAATCATCCGCAAAGCGCCAGCGTAACTCAGCCGACAGCTCTGCCAGTCCACGCCCGCCTTCGGCTGTTCCGTCCGCACCCAGCGGTGCCACCTCCTGAAACTCAAACCCTCTGATGGAGCCGGCACCGCCTGCATAAAAGCGCTTGTCGGCAGGCAGTTCGCCCGTGCGCGCGCCCAGAATGGAGCCAAGCCGCCCGCGCGTGGCAAAAACAAGCCGCCCGTCATCGTCCAGCGGCACATAGCTGCGCAGTTCCACATCCGCCACATGAAATGCCAGTGCCTTGTCAAAATGACCGGCATAGGGCGTGGACTTCACCCGAAGCCGCACACCGCGCGTGGGGTCCAGCGCACTGTCCGCGCCGTCATACAGAGCCTGAAGCGGCAGGCCCACCAGCGTGGACCGGGTGCTGGATTCGCCCTCTTCATCTACCTGTGCCACATCAAGCGACAGACCCGCCCGCCCCGTCCACCTGTCGGCCAGGGGGCGTTCGATGGTTGTGGTTATCACGGCGCCGGTACGGGTATAGACGTCGGTTTCTTCGCGGCCGGCGGCAAGCCCAAGTTCAAGGGTCTGGTCGGCACGCCTGAACCCGGCCACCCGGTAGAGCACGGCCAGTTCCTGCTCGATTTGTGCCAGCGTGGCCTCAAGCCGCAAATGCTGTCCGCCACCCAGCAGGTTGCGATGCTCCCAATGGGCATTGACGCCAAACCCTTCCGTACTGGAGAAACTGGCGCCCGCCCCCACCGTGCGCGGCGCGCGCTCGCTGACCATCAACGTCACGGGCAACGTGCCATCAGGTGACAGTGTTTCGGCAGTTTCAAACCGCACGGCGTTGAACAGGCCGGAGCGCGCAAGCCCTGCGCGCATGTCGGCAAGTTTTTGCGGGTCAAACTCCTCGCCCTGCTTGAACGTGCGCCGCCGCTCGATGTAGTGCGGTTCAACCCGCTCAAGACCTTCGACGGTCAGCGCGCCAAACTGTGCGCGGTCGCCAAGGCTGATGAAGGTCGTGACATCCAGAACATCCGTTTCCACATTTGCCAGTGCCCGACGATCTGCGACCCTGGCAAAGGCGAACCCGCGCGCGCGAAGGTCAGCCGCGAGCTTTGTTTCCGCCGCCAGAATGTCGGCCGCGATTGCGGGCCTGCCCGGCTCAACGCCCGCGTCGCCCAAACCCTGCGGCAGGCTTGCCGTATCGGCCTGCGTATCCATGTAGGACACCGTGCTGGTGCCCAACAAATATTGCGGCCCCGGCTCGACAACCAGTGTCACGTTTACAGGCTGATCGGGCGCGGAGGGTTTGAGATCAAGCTCATAGGCCACCGTGCCTTCGAAATAGCCGTGCGCCTGAAGCACCCTGCCCAGACGCTGCACATCACCCTGCGCACGCCGCCGCACGCCGCCGATGCCCGGCGGCGGCTCGCTGCGCCGCGCCACGAGCTGCGACATCTCTTCAAGCTGTCCGGCAAGTGGCGCGGGCAGCAGCACGCCTGCCCCATCCACAACCCGCACAGTGTAGCCGCGCTCGCCCACCGGCACGTGGTTGGCGGCATGTGCTGCACCTGCCAGCAGACAACCGGCAAAAAAGCACGCGCCCGCGCTCAGCCCGGCGCGCCGCAAACCTGTCAAAAAACCGAGAAAAAGTACCATATTCCTGCAATATAGCCGCTTCGGCCGGAACGTGCGACCCGCCGATGCCATAGGCCAGCTAACACGCCAATTTGCGCCGTATCAATTCACTAATCCGCCAAATCGCGCATAATGCCGACGCTGGCACGTTTAGTGTCGGCCACTGAAGGGGAGAGACTGTCCAATGAGCACACCGGATCAGACCATCGACCACTCCATGCCCGGCCCCAAGGCCGCGCCGGTGGTCAATACAATTGCCATGGACGCCCCCTGGCGCTGGCTGGCTGCGGGCTGGCGTGACCTGTGGAGCCGCCCCGGCCTCAGCCTTGGCTACGGTCTGGTTTTCGTCGCGGTCTCAGCCGGTGTAACAGCGGGCCTGCTCTACCTTGAACTGTTCTCGCTCATTCTGGCGCTGGCCGCAGGCTTCATGCTGGTCGGCCCGCTGCTCGCCGTGGGCCTGTATGAAATATCGCGCCGCCTGCAATCCGGCGAACCGATCAGCACATCCGACGTGGCCATCGTCTCCACCGCGGCACCCGTGCAGCTTGCCTTCATCGGCGTGATGTTGTCGCTCATGTTGCTGGCGTGGATCCGCATTGCCACATTGTTGTTTGCGATCTTTTTCGGCATGGAATCCTTCCCGCCTTTCAGCGAGTTCTTCCCGGCGCTCATTCTTGAGCCGCGTGGTCTGGCGCTTCTTGTCACCGGCACGCTGGTGGGGGGTGCCATTGCGGCTGTGGTGTTTTCCGCAGCCGTTGTGTCCGTTCCCATGCTGGTGGAACGCGACATTGATGCAGTCACTGCGGTGCTGACCAGCATCAAGGCTGTTCAGCTCAACCTGGGGCCGATGCTGCTGTGGGCCTGGCTGGTGCTGATCCTGACGGCCTTCGGCATCGCCACGCTGTTTGTCGGGCTTATCATCACATTCCCGCTTGTGGGCCACGCCACCTGGCACGCCTACAAGGATGTGATTGCAGCGCCAACAGAGTAAGAGCGTCTATTTTTCATCTCGCGGTGCGGGCGGCTGATCGTCGTCGTCATCAAACAGGATGCGTTCTGCCGCCCCGTCGAGATCATCGAACTGACCGCTCTTGAGCGCCCACAAAAAACCGGCAAGCCCCAGCAGGCCTAAAAACAACGCTGCGGGAATAAGCAGGGCAAGTACGTCCATTTTCTAGCTCTCGCCTCCCGTACCGACACCGCGCAGCCCAATCTTTTGTAGCCGCAACCGCAGCGCATTCAGCGTCACGAGTATGGATGATGATGACATGGCGACGGCGGCAATCAGCGGCGTCACAAAGCCTGCCACCGCGATGGGCACGGCCACAAAATTGTAGGCCAGCGACAGGCCGAAGTTTTGCAACACCAGTTTCTGGCTGATGCGCGCAACGTCAAGCGCCACGGTGACCGGTGCCAGATACTGCCCCTGAAACACCAGATCCGCCGCCGCCTGAGAGACATCCGCGCCGGAGGCTGGCGACATCGACACGTGGGCGGCAGCAAGTGCGGGCGCATCATTCAGCCCGTCGCCCACCATCAACACCCGCGCACCGGACGCGGCCAATGCTTCAAGCCGCGCAATCTTGTCCTGCGGCATCAATTCAGCGGCATAGTCGTCAATGCCCGCCGCGCGTGCCGCGCTGGCAACTGTTTGCGCGCGATCCCCCGATAGCAATACAACCTTCATGCCGCGTGCTTTGGCCCATGATACGACTTCGGCAGCGTCGTCCCGCAAGCTGTCCGAGAAACCAAACCGCTGCGGCGCATCATCGCCAAGACGGAACCAGATTTCAGGCCCGGCACTGTGCGCATCGCCATCAGCGCCCACAAAGGCCGCACTGCCAAGCCGCGCAGGCACACCGTCGATGTCACCTATCAATCCCTGGCCGGGATGCTCGCTCACAGCGTCAGCAGACACACCCGCACCCGCTGCATGGGCCAGCGACCGGCTGAGCGGATGTGTGCTCGCCCGCGCCAGCATGGCGGCAGCCTCAAGCGTGCGCCCGTCCACACCTTCGCGCACCAGTTCAAGTGCGCCATCGGTCAGGGTGCCGGTCTTGTCAAACACCAGCGTATTGATCTCGGCCAGGCGCTCCAGCGCGTCCGATGATTTGAGCAAAATGCCGCGCGCCAGCAAGCGCCCGCTGGCCACCACATGCACAACCGGCACCGCCAGCGCCAGGGCGCACGGACAGGTGATGATCAAAACCGCGATGGCGATTTTCAGCGATCCGTCCCACGCCATGCCGCCGGCCAGCCACCAGCCCAGAAACGTGGCCGCTGCCAGAATATGAACCATCGGCGCATAGAGCCGCGCCGCGCGGTCAGCGATGCGCACATATTTGTCGCGGCCCTGCTCGGCAGCTTCCATCAGCCGCACGATTTCGCTCAACAAAGTGTCGTCGTCGCCCGCCGTGACACGCACCCGCAACGGGCCGGACATATTGAGCGTGCCGGCAAAAACCTGACCGCCCGGCTCCACCGCGCGCGGTGCCGTCTCGCCCGTGATGAGACTGGTATCAAGGTCAGAGCGGCCCTGCGCCACCACACCATCAGCCGCGATGCGTTGGCCGGTGGCAACCGCAACGATCATGCCGGGGCGCAGCGCTTCAACCGGCATCGCCCGCGCCACGCCGTCGTCGCCGATGACAGTTGCCGCATCCGCCCGCAGCGCCAGCAGGTTTTGCGCTGCCAGCGCCGCCCGTCCGCGCATCTTTATATCCAGTGTACGGCCGATCAGCAGGAAAAACAGCAGCATGATCGAGGCATCAAAGTAAACGTGCTTCGCACCGGCAATGGTTTCCGCCAGGCTCATGGTGGCCGCCAGCAAAACGGCCAGCGATATGGGCACATCCATGTTCATGGTCCCGGCGCGCAAGGCCCGCACGGCGGAGCGAAAGAACGGCCGCCCTGAAAACGCGATGGCCGGCATGGCAATGAGGCCGGAAATCCAGTGGAACATGTCGCGCGTGGCTGGCTCCATGCCGCCTTCATGGCCCGCCCATACAGAAACCGACAGCAGCATGACGTTGGCGGCGGCAAAGCCCGCCACCCCCATGCAGGTAATCAGTTCGCGTTCCTCACGCGCCTGTTGGGAGTGTAGCGCCTGCGGGTGAAACGGCCGCGCGCCGTAGCCCACACCTACAACAGCCGCCACAATGGCGCGCGGGGTGGTGGCATCCGGCGCAAAGCTGACCGTCAGCCGCTTGGTTGAGAGATTGAGGCGCGCATCACTGACACCGCGCACCTCATGCACCGCACGCTCCACCTTGCGCACGCAGCCACCGCAATGCACGCCATCCACAACAAAGTGCACAACCGCGCCGCCACCCTCAAGCGTGCTGACATAATGCTCCGGAATATCAGGAACATCTGTACTCAGAGCATTTTGCGAAACAGCAGCATCTGTCATGGTCACGAAGGCCCGCCGGCAAACACACGCTTCTCAAGATAATATGGCGTTGTGTCGGCATCCGCCCGCATATCCGTTGAGGCTTCAAGCGACAGCCGCATATCCCATGTGCCGCGTGCGGGCAGAACCGCTTCTGCCACATAGGTTCCGTCGGTGAACGGCGTGAGCACCGCCACCACGTCCTTGCCCTGCACAACAGGGCGCCAGAAGGTGAGGGTGCCGTCAAGGCCGCTGATGGCTGATCCGGCTGCGTCCGCTACCGTTACCACGACACGGGCCTGCGTTCCGTCAGGCATGGCGACAAATTTCTCGTCAAATGTCACCTGCCAGCCGCGCGCGCGTTGCGCTTCAGCCGCCTCAAGGGTCTGGTTGAAATCGCGGCCCACCTGATAGGCATTGGGTGTTTCGATGCCTGAAAACGTGCTCAGCGCCTGATAGGTCATGAACCCGTTCACTGCGAAGATGACGCCGAAAAACGCCACCATCGCGCCCAGCACATGCCACCCGGTCAGGCCATTTTTCAAAAGCACCATTGGTTTTGCGCCTCCTAGCGCTGGTCAGGTACGCGGAAGGTCGTGGCGTTGCGGACTTCGCGGCCATCCATCATGTCCGTGATGACAAAATCAATATCTGCCACACCGTCTTCAACCAGCCCTGTCTGCTCGGCTGATACTGACACGAACACCCGCAGATTGCGCAACCGGTCGGGCGCAACGGCCACCGGCAAAGTCTCAAGGCCGGTCTGTGTCAGCGTGGACAGCCGCGCACCCTCAAGGCCCGTGACAGTAACGTTGAACAACCGCTCTTCCGACAGCTTGTTGAGGATCTTCACGTCATAGCCGTTGCGGATGGACCCGTCAGACAACATGACGAACAACGGGTTGCGGTCGCGCAGCACGTTTACGTCCAGCGGAGAGCGGGTGACAAGCGCGGCCAGCATGATCGCCCCCACCAGCACAATGAGCGCCGCATACAAAATGGTGCGCGGACGCAGCAAGCGCGTGCGCGGTGCCAGGCCTTTTTCGCGCCGCTCCATATTGTCGAAATTATCATAGGTGATGAGACCGCGCGGGCGGTCGATCTTGTCCATGATGTCGTTGCACGCATCAATGCACAGCGCACACTGAATGCACTCAAGCTGGTCGCCGTCGCGGATGTCGATGCCCATCGGGCACGCCACAACACATTGCTTGCAGTCAATGCAGTCGCCCCGCCCCTCCCATGTGTCGCCCTTGCGGTGCGCGCCGCGTGGCTCACCCCGGTCTGTCCGGTAGCTGACCAGAAACGACTGGTCATCCACCAGCGCACCCTGAATGCGCGGCCACGGACACATATAGGTGCACACCTGTTCGCGGGCGAGGCCACCCAGCAGGTAGGTGGTAGAGGCGAACACGCCGATAAACAGATAGGCCACAACCGGCGCGTCCAGCGTGACAAGCTGCACGGCCAATGTGGGGGCGTCGGCGAAATAGAACACCCACGCGCCGCCGGTCGCCAGCGCGATCAGCACCCAGATGGAATGCTTGGTGAGTTTTTTGCCAAACTTGCCCAGCGTCCAGGGGCGCTTGGCCATGCGCAGCCGGTCGTTGCGGTCCCCCTCCACCATGCGCTCCACCATGATGAACAGATCCGTCCATACGGTTTGTGGACAGGTATAGCCGCACCACACCCGGCCAAACAGCGAGGTGGCCAAAAACAGCACCAGCGAGGCGAGCACCAGCAGCCCGGTGATGTAATAGATTTCCTGCGGCCAGATTTCGATGAAGAAGAAATAAAACCGCCGCCCCGGCATATCCAGCAGCACGGCCTGGTCCGGCGCATTGGGGCCGCGATCCCAGCGGATCCATGGCAGCACATAATAAATGCCAAGGGTGACCGCCATCACCACCCATTTGATGTTGCGGAAAACCCCGTGCACCAGTTTGGGATGAATGGCGCGGCGTTTTTCATACAGCGACCGTGAGGCAGCCGAGTTGACCGGCTCCACATCATGGCGCTCCACTTTTTCGTGGGCGCGACCATCGCCGGGTCCTGTCGCGGCAGCGGGAGGTGGTTCGGGTGCGACAACATTTGCCACCGCTTCGCGGGCAAGGTCTGAAAGGCCCGAACCTGGATCATTCGAAGTCATCGCAATCCTTCCTGTCCGGACCCTCCTATCCGGAACACATCATCAGCACACGCACGATCAGCACACGCACGACCAAACAGCCGTGTCCCCTTCGCACAGCAAAGTCCGCAGCGTGGCCTGCTGTTCCCGGATCAACCTGATCGCCGGATTACTCCTGCACCCCGCCTTCGGTCGCCGGCAGGCTTTCTTCGGGCAGCACGTCGCCAAACACTTCTGCCACCGGCGCGGATGGCTCACCGCCCCCAAGCGAGTGAACATACAGCGCCAGCTTGGCGATGGTCGCCTCATCCAGCCGCCCCTGCCAAGCGGGCATGACGCCGCGCCGACTGTGGGCTATTGACGCATAGATGGTTTGCTGGTCGCCGCCATACAGCCAGATTGCATCGGTCAGGTTGGGGGCCCCTAGCTCCTTGTTGCCGCGTCCGTCGTCCATATGACAGACCGAGCACTGCGCCGCGAAAATCTCAGCTCCGCGCGTGGCAGCCTCAGGGTCCGCATCACGGCCGGAAATCGACATCACATACTGGGTTGTGTCCGCCACTTCCTCGCGGCTCAAAATGCCGTCGTCGAGGAACTTCGGCATGTCGTTCATGCGGGTGTCCGGGTCAATGTCCCAGCGGATACCGTGGCGCAGCGTGGTTTGAATGTCTTCCAGCGTGCCGCCCCACAGCCAGGCGTCGTCATTGAGGTTGGGGTAGCCCTTGAAGCCCTGCCCGCCGCGTCCGTGACACGGTGCGCAGTTGTCACCGAAGGCGCTTTCGCCACCTGCCAGCGCCACCGAGTGCACGGCAGGATTGCCCGGCACATCGCTCAATGCGCCGGCCAGTATCTGCACATCATATTCGCGCAACGCTTCGCGCGAGGCGGCAACCTGCTCGGTTACCAGTTCGCGCTGCGAGTAGCCCAGCAACCCCGTTGTGTAGCTTGAGGCAAGCGGCCACGCCGGATACAGCACCCAGTAGCCGACCGCCCACAGGATGCAGGCATAAAACGTCCACAACCACCAGCGCGGCAGCGGGTTGTCCAGCTCGCGGATGCCGTCCCACTCGTGGCCCGTTGTCTGCACACCGGTATAGGCATCCACATGGGCATCAGGCTCGGCATGTCCCGGCTTGTTGTCAGCATTATCGGTCATTTTGAACGCCCCTCATCTGCCGGCGTATCATCATCAAGCGGCACCATCGCCGCGCGGTCGAAGTTCTTTTTGTTGCCGGGCCACATCGCATAGACGATGACACCGACAAACCCGACAAACAGCCCGACCAGGCCAATGGCCCCGCCGATGCTTCTCATTTCGTCATATCCCATGATGCCTGCCCCCTAGCGCATGTTCTCGCCCTCGGCTTCGTAAGCCGAGAAGTCAACGAGGGTGCCCAGCATCTGCATGTAGGCGATGAGTGCATCGAGTTCGGAAATCATGTCGGGGTTGCCGTCAAAGTCGCGCACCTGTGCCTTTGGATAGCGCGCCAGCATGGCGTCATAATCCTCAAACGGCTGCACCTGGATTTTGAGGTCAGCTTCCGCGTTCTCGATCATTTCATCCGTGTACGGTACACCGACAATGCGGTTGGTCCTGAGATGGTCCGCAATGCCCTCAAAATTGAGCGGCGTCTCTGCCAGAAACGGGTATTCCGGCATGATGCTCTCAGGCACCACGGCGCGCGGGTCTGCCATGTGCAGCACATGCCAGTCGTCTGAATACTTGCCGCCGACACGCGCCAGGTCCGGCCCGGTGCGCTTGGAGCCCCACTGGAACGGGTGGTCGTACATGCTCTCAGCCGCCAGCGAGTAGTGCCCGTACCGCTCCACTTCGTCGCGCAGTGAGCGGATCATCTGGCTGTGGCAGTTGTAGCAGCCCTCGCGGATGTAGATGTTGCGGCCGGCAAGCTCCAGCGGCGAATAGGGCCGCATTCCGTCCACTTCCTCAATGGTGGAGGACAGAAAGAACAACGGTGCGATTTGCACGATGCCGCCGATGGACACCACCACCAGAATGGCGACCACCAGAATGATCGAGTTGCGCTCAAGGGTGGCGTGACTGAATAAGGACATCTGTTCAGCCCTCCCTATTGCGCCGGCGCTGCAACGAACTGGCCCTGCGGAGCACGGCCGGCGGTTGCATCAAGGGGCTCGCTTTCGCGGATTTCACCCTTGGCGGTTTTGTACAGATTGTAGGCCATGATGAGTGAGCCGACGACGAACAGCGCACCCCCCAGCCCGCGAATGACATAGAACGGGTGCATCGCTTCCACGGTTTCCACGAAGGAGTATTCAAGGAAGCCCAGCGCATCATAGGCGCGCCACATCAGGCCCTGCAGAATGCCCGACACCCACATGGAGGTGATGTAGAGCACGATGCCCAGGGTCGCGATCCAGAAG
Organism: Pyruvatibacter sp.; assembly: GCF_040219635.1. Taxonomy (NCBI): domain Bacteria; kingdom Pseudomonadati; phylum Pseudomonadota; class Alphaproteobacteria; order Hyphomicrobiales; family Parvibaculaceae; genus Pyruvatibacter; species Pyruvatibacter sp. Next base: position 50,981 of record NZ_JAVJSC010000008.1, on the reverse strand, counting down.
TGCCATTCAACCAGCGCCAATGAATACAACCGCTGACGACGCCATACCCACGGCGTCATGCAGTAAAGCGCGCCAAAGCTCACAAAGCCGACCCAGCCCAGCGCACCGGAGTGCACGTGACCGATGGTCCAGTCGGTGTAATGCGACAGACCGTTCACAGCCTTGATGCTCATCAGCGGGCCTTCAAACGTGCTCATGCCGTAGAACGCCACCGACACCACCAACATGCGGATCACCGGGTCCGTGCGAAGACGGTCCCACGCACCGGCCAGCGTCATCAGGCCGTTGATCATGCCGCCCCAGGAGGGCATCCACAGCATGATGGAGAACGTCGCCCCCAGCGTCTGTGCCCAGTCAGGCAGCGCTGTGAAATGCAGGTGGTGCGGACCCGCCCAGATGTACAAAAAGATCAGCGCCCAGAAGTGAATGATCGACAGGCGGTACGAATACACCGGCCGCTCGGCGCGCTTGGGAATGAAATAATACATGATGCCCAGAAAGCCCGCGGTGAGGAAGAAGCCCACCGCGTTGTGGCCATACCACCACTGGGTCATGGCATCCTGCACGCCTGACATCAGCACATAGGATTTGTCGCCGGTAAACGACACCGGCACCGCCAGATTGTTGACGATGTGCAGCATCGCAATAGTGACGATGAAGGCGAGGTAGAACCAGTTGGCCACATAGATGTGCGGCTCACGGCGCCGCCACAGCGTGCCAAGGAACACCAGCAGATACACCACCCACACGATAGTGAGCCACAGGTCGATGTACCATTCAGGCTCGGCGTACTCCTTGGACTGGGTGACACCCAGCACATAGCCGGTGGCGGCCAGAACGATAAACAACTGATAGCCCCAGAACACGAACCACGGCGCAATGTCGCCCGCCAGCCGCGCCTTGGAGGTGCGCTGCACCACATAAAACGACGTGGCGATCAGCACGTTGCCGCCAAAGGCAAAGATCACAGCAGACGTATGCACAGGGCGCAGGCGTCCGAAGTTCAGCTCGGCAATGCCGGTCAGCAGGTCCGGGTAGGCAAGCTGGATGGAGAGCACCAGCCCGGCCGCAAACCCCACAACACCCCAGAAGGTGGAGGCAATCACGCCCCAGCGGATCACCGCGTCATTGTACTGCACGCCGTCCGGCGCTGCGGGTGTTGGCCCGCGCTTGAGAAAATCAAAGTGCCGGTCGCCGATCCACATGATGGCAAGCAGGCAGAACACCGTGATGAGCGCGCCATGAAACGCCACCGGCCCGCTGGTGGCACCGGCGATCACGAAAATACCCAGAAACGCGCCAAGGCCGAACAGCGCGATCGCCCCCCAGCCCGTGGTCGTCAGCCGACCGTCGTCGCTGAGCGGTGCTCCGGAGTTGTTCCGGGGATTTGTTGTTTGTGTCATGACCTACGCTGTGTCCTGCCTAAAAAGTCCCGCATCGAAACTGCGTGCCGACGATACACTGCCGCAAATGGCCTACGCGAACGCTGCACATGTCAGGGTAGGTGCAGGATTCTGCGGGAAACAACATTGACCTTGGTCAATCGGGCTGACCCATTGACCCACAAAAACCCTTACAGGCAACAGGGGTTTTTAGCCCTCAAGACCAATCATCCTTTATCGGCAGAGGGTTGCGGCCTGGCGCGGCATGTTGGCAGGCACACCCGACACGACCAAGCGGGCTGAGGGCGGGCGGATGTGCCGCACCCTACTTTCAGCTAGTCACCTGAACCTGGGGCCTGAAACCGGGGCCTGAAAACAGGCGTCCGAAACGCGTGGTGCTAGTGCCAGCCAAGTCCGACATATGTAAGGACGGCCCCGACACCAAGCGCCAAAATTCCCCACGCCCGGATGAACTGACCCGTCACCAGCGGGTTGAGCAGCCGCATGAACGATGAGCCGATGGCGAGAAAGATGAAGCCCTCCAGCAGCGTAATCGCCGCCAATATGGTGACTATCGTCTCCAGTGGCGTGTCAATCTTGTGGTGGGCCGTCAGCAGCACGGCACCGATGAAAAACACCAAGACACCGCACACAAACGACAGACCCGCGCTTTCGCGCAAATCCCGCAGCATGGCGCGGCCCCGGTCGGGCGTGGCGACAAGGGCAATACCGGCGGCAATCATGTAGAGCCCAAATCCAAGGGCAATGGCTTGAGTCATCATGGGGTCTGCTCCCTTCTTGAAAACGACCCGCAAAGCCTACCGCCACAGCACCGCCATGTCAGCGTCCAAACCGCCGGGCAATCAGATTATCGATCGCCAGAAGGCCCGGTCCGCGAATGATGATGTAAAGCAGCGCTGTGGCCCATAAGAGATGAAGCGCCCACGCACCGGGATACACAAACGTCTGGATGACCGCCGTCATCACCAGCAAACCAAGTGCGCCGAAGCGCGCGCCCAGTCCCACAAACAACATCAGGGGAAACAGGTGCTCGCCAACAGTGCCCAGCACCGCCGCCCAGTCAGAGGGGATCAGCGGCAATGCATACTCATGCTCAAACAGAAAGTAGGTTGAGTCTTTCAGCGCAAAACCGTCGACCTTGAGACGGGCGGATGTCCAGAACACCATGCCAACTGCGATGCGGGCACCGAGTGCCAATATCCACTCCGGCACCGCTGACATGATGTCGATGGCCCGTGAGATAAATCCGACAAGTCCGTTCTGGCTAGCCGTAATAAGGTTGGCATACGTCATGGGTTCGCCCCCTGTTTTAAAATGCACATCGTCAAATGAAATGGCATCAGGCAGCAGCATCCGTGGGCCAGACAAAACTGCCCGCCGTCAAAAGTGCTGCAAAAATTAGCTGTGGGTCTGCGTCCGGCTCGGCCTCGAAGGCTGAAATCATCGCCCGGCCAAGCGTCACACCGCCATCAACAGCGCACACAAAGGAAAAAGCACCCGGCGACAACCGGCGCACTTCCACCTGCGCGCCGGGCCGCACCACAAACAACCGCTCGGCAACGTCGCCAGTGGTCACATCTAACTTGCCGTCATTGGCAGGCTGGTTGGCTTCCCAGATGCGCGACACCGCATAAGGCGCCATCAACAGGCTATGCGCTGCTGGCAGCGCAAGCCGCAGCCCATCCAGCGCCTGCGCACCTTCGCGCTCAAGCACCACTTGCAAATCCTGCGCGGTGACAGGCGTTGCGTCGGCTGCGTGATAAACCCGGTGCCACGCATATTCGAGCCGTGCCACGTCCGGCAGATAAGGCATGCCGCGCGCAGGCTCGAACGACACCAAAAACCCTGCAAAGTCAGGCGCAAAGCCGATCAGCGACGCCTGACGCGGCAATGCATCGGGCGCTGGCCGCTGCAGATAGGCACGCGCCATCGCCCTGAAAAACGTCTGACCCACCAGCCGCTGACACACCGGATAAAGTGCCGCCAGCGCATCCGTCAGGCTGCTGAATACATTGTTGCGATACACGTCAAACCGCGGCTTTGAGGGCAGTATTTCACCGGACACGCCCGCCATCTCGTTCAAAATCATGTTGTTGTCAGGGTCGCGCAGAGACGCTGCAAACAGGCGTTGCTGGGTTTCAAGGTTCGTCATCACACACGCTCTTCAACAGCATCTGCCACTACCGCGTGCATAGTGTCGCGTGCCCTGCGCGCCTCGCTTGCAAGCTCACTCAGTGGCGGCACATCCGTGTCCCACTCAAGCAGGGTTGGGCGCGCACCAGCGCGTTCAATCACATGCGCATACAACGCCCAGACTTCATCCGTAGGCGGACTGCCATGATCGTCAATGCGCAGCGGCGTTGTTCCGCGCACATCCACACTGTGGCCTGCAATATGAATCTCGCCGACCAATGCCACATCAAATGCGTCAAGATAGGCGTAAGGGTCTGTGCCCAGATTATGTGCACTGACAGCAACATTGTTGACGTCGAGCAACAGCCCGCATCCGGTGCGTTGCGCAAGCACACTTAAAAACTCCGGCTCCGCAATTTTGCTGTCCGCAAACGCCAGATAACTGGAGGGGTTCTCGACCAGTATCTGCCGACCAAGCACGTCCTGGGTCTGGTGCACATGGTCAATGGCAATCGCCAGCGCTTCATGGGTGAGCGCGACAGGCAAAAGGTCGTTGAAATAGGCACCGCCATTTTCGCACCACGCCAGATGTTCGGACACCAGCATAGGCTGATAGCGCTCTAGCAACGCACGCAGGTTTTCAAGGTGATGTTGGTTCAGCGGCGAGGCACCACCCAGCGACAGGCCAATGCCATGAATGGAAAGCGGCATACGGTCTGCAATAGCGCTGAGATAGCGATGCGGCGCACCTCCGGCCCCAAAATAGTTTTCTGCATGGACCTCAAAAAAATCGACGCCCGGCACTGCATCATCAGTGCTCAAAATTTCCTGATAATGCTGCGGCTTCAGTGACACGCCTGCCACCGCTTCATGCACATTCCTGGTATGCCCGCCTGCGGCATGCCCGAATGACCCTTGAGGAACCTCTCCCGTCCCACCCTGTGCACGCGCGGGGGCATACGGCGGGGCGGAGGCGCGAAACAGCTGCGCACCAGCAGGAAGTATGTGAGGGGAACAGGTCATTCGGGACATGTCTCGCGTAAGAGGGGTCTGTGTTACGCAGGTACGTTGACGTCGCTGGCTTCAAGGCTGCCTGTGCCATTTGGCGTTTCAATGGTTTCGCAGGTGCCTGCAGGAACCAGCGTCCAGGCGTTGGACTGGTAATCAATGGTGGATGTGCCCTGACACGATGTGCCTGCACCGGCAGCACAATCATTTTCACCGGCAAGCGACACGCCGTAGCATTTTTCCATGTCGGCAGCGGCAGCAGGAGAAGCGGCAAGCGCGCCCATTGTGACAGCGGCTGAAAGAGCACCGGCGACGGCGAAAGCGGTTGTTGAAGCGTTTTTCATGGGATCCGTTTCCTTGTTGAACAGTGAATAAGAAGAAGACGTTGGTTGGTTGGGCGAAGTGCGTCTCCGCCGCCCCCTCAACCTCGTGTCCGCACTCAAAAAAAGAAACTCACGATGCCGTCGCGCCGCCTCAAACGACTGTGAGGCCGTGTGATAAAAGCGCGAGCGACCGTGATGCTGGCCGCAGGCACCGGCGCAGCATGCCGGGCACAGCCGGGCTCAAACGGGCTTTTCCGACTTCAAGGAGAGGAAAAAACGCGCAAGAAGTGCCCGCCCCCCGGACAAACGCGGCGGGGGACACCACCGGCGGGCAGGCACCCTTGCGACTCGCCAACAGTGCCCAAAGCGTTTCAAAAGGTGAATTCACAAGGCGCGCCAGTGCCTTCAAACCCGTGTGAATGAGCGTGAACAGTTTAGCCGCCACAATTTGTGCCGGAAAACAGCCGTTTTTACAGGTGGCCACGGCAAAGCCCGCGACAAAAAAGGTCACTATTCCTGACCTTGATTCATCCCGCCCCTCTCTGGCACTATCCAGCCGTGATGCAGACCCGGCCGTGTATCAGGCAGGGCAGCAGCATTCGGGCGAAAAAGCTGGGTTGCTCATCAGGCAGCACCCGCCCGACAAGGCAAAAGGCCCTTGTGACCGGAGCCGGCCAGCATGATGGCAGCGCGGCACCAAGCGAGGGTTCAAGGTCAATTCGCGACAAGGCGGCATTCCTGCCGACCCGCGTCCTCTTCCGGCGCCACCCATGTGTGGGCGCGCGCTTCGGGAGATGACGGGCCGACCGGGGGACGCTTGCCGGTTGCGCGATTGCCCGACGGCGCTAGATACCCCGACATGAAGGGGAACATGAGTGCCCGCAACTGGTTTGTTTTGCGTCACAGGCACGCCCCCAAAGCGGCCCTGAGACACGGATGTGAAGATATGGATTTTGAAGAGGTTGGCGGCATGACGAAGTCACAGGATGAAAAGTTCCGGCCCGGTTTCCGCCCCGCAGGTATGCCCGCGCCCAAGGGTCTGTACGACCCGCGCAACGAAAAAGATGCCTGCGGCATCGGCTTTGTCGCCAATATCAAGAACATCAAAACCCACAAGACCGTGCAGGATGGTCTGTCAATTCTGTGCAACCTTGAACACCGCGGCGCTGTGGGCGCTGACCCCAAGGCTGGCGACGGGGCCGGCATTCTCATTCAGATGCCCGATGCGTTCCTGCGCGCTGTCACCGGCGAACTTGGCTTCACGCTTCCAGCGGAGGGCAACTACGCCGTGGGGCACTTCTTCCTGCCGCAGGAAGATGACCGGCGTGCCCACGCGATACAGCGTGCCGAACAGGTGGTTGCCGCTGAAGGCCAGACGGTTCTGGGCTGGCGCGATGTGCCGGTGGACAACCGTGACCTTGGCTATTCAGTTATTCCCACCGAGCCGTATCACAAGCAGTTGTTCATTCAGCGCGGCGAAAACTGTGCTGATCAGGACGCGTTCGAGCGCAAGCTGTTTGTTATCCGCAAGCAGATCTGGAACTCGCTGCTGGAAGAAGACGTTACCAGCGCGGCAGACACCTACATCACCTCCATGTCGTCTCGTGTGCTCAACTACAAGGGCATGTTGATGTCCGACCAGGTAGGCAAATACTATCTGGATCTGCATGACGATCGCATGGTGTCAGCGCTGGCGCTGGTGCATCAGCGCTTTTCCACCAACACCTTTCCCACCTGGAGCCTCGCCCAGCCGTTCCGGATGATCTGCCACAATGGCGAGATCAACACGTTGCGCGGCAACGTCAACTGGATGGCAGCCCGTCAGGGCTCCATGGCGTCCGATGTTCTGGGTGCGGACGTTGAAAAAATCTGGCCCCTGATTGTTGAGGGCCAGTCGGACTCAGCGTGCTTCGACAACGCGTTGGAGCTGCTTGTGATGGGCGGCTACTCGCTGTCGCACGCCATGATGATGATGATCCCTGAAGCATGGGCCGGGCATGAGCTGATGGACCCGGCACGGCGCGCCTTCTACGAGCATCACGCTGCCCTGATGGAACCATGGGATGGCCCCGCCGCTATGGCGTTCACCGACGGTCGCCAGATCGGCGCCACGCTGGACCGTAACGGCCTGCGCCCGGCGCGCTATTTCGTCACCGACGACGACCACGTGATTTTGGCATCTGAAATGGGCGTTCTTCCGTATCCGGAAGACCGTATCGTTGAAAAATGGCGGCTGCAGCCCGGCAAGATGCTGCTCATCGACCTTGAAGAAGGCCGCATCATTTCCGATGAGGAAAACAAGGCCAAGCTTGCCGCCCTCGAGCCGTATCAGGAATGGCTGGACAAAGCGCAGATCGCGGTTGAAGAGCTGCCCGACATCGGCGGCAACCCGCCCCAGCCCAACGTGCCACTGCTCAAGCGTCAGCAGGCGTTCGGCTACACCCAGGAAGACGTGCGCATGTTGATGGCGCCCATGGCCGCCACAGGCCAAGAAGCCATCGGCTCAATGGGCACGGATACGCCCATCGCAGTGCTGTCGAACCAGTCAAAGTCCTTGTTTGCCTATTTCCAGCAAAACTTTGCCCAGGTCACCAACCCGCCGATTGACCCGATCCGCGAAGAACTGGTGATGAGCCTCGTCTCGTTCATCGGCCCGCGCCCCAACCTGCTGGACCTGCACAGCCAGGGCGATCTGCGCCGCCTGGAAGTGCGCCAGCCGATCCTGTCGAATGAGGATCTGGAAAAAATCCGCGCCATCGGTGACATCGCCGACAATCATTTCCAGACCAAGACGCTGGACACGACTTTCGCTGCAGACCGCGGCGCATCCGGCATGAAGCCCGCGCTGGACGCGCTGTGCGAGCGTGCTGAACGCGCCGTCACCGAAGGCTTCAACATCATCATCCTGTCCGACAGGCTGCTGAGCGAAGACCGGGTGGCTATCCCGTCGCTGCTGGCAACTTCCGCTGTGCATCATCACCTGATCCGCCGCAAGCTGCGCACCCGCGTGGGCCTTGTGGTGGAAACCGGCGAAGCCCGCGAGGTGCATCACTTCTGTGCGCTCGCAGGCTATGGCGCGGAAGCCATCAACCCGTATCTGGCGTTCGAAACGCTGGTCGCCGGCAAGTCCATGCTGGATGAAGACCTTGACGATGCCACCATCAAGTCGCGCTACATCAAGGCCATCGACAAAGGTATTTTGAAGGTGATGTCCAAGATGGGCATCTCCACCTATCAGTCCTATTGCGGGGCACAGATTTTTGACGCCGTTGGTTTGTCGTCGCAGTTCGTGCACGACTACTTCTACGGCACAGCCACCACCATTGAAGGTGTGGGGCTTGCCGAAGTGGCGGAAGAAACCGTGCGCCGTCACCACCGCACGTTCTCTACCGACCCGGTGCTGAAAACAGCCCTTACCGTAGGCGGCGAATACATGCAGCGCGTACGCGGCGAAGAACACATGTGGACCGCAGACACGGTGGCCGACCTGCAACACGCGGTGCGTGGCAACAGCCAGGACAAGTACAACGCGTTTGCAAAGTCGATCAACGATCAGACCAAGCGCCTGATGACCATTCGCGGCCTGTTCCGCTTGAAGTCTGCGGAAGAACTTGGCCGCGCGCCGGTGTCCATTGATGACGTCGAGCCCGCAAAAGATATCGTCAAGCGTTTTGCCACCGGGGCCATGTCGTTCGGCTCGATCAGCCGTGAGGCGCACACCACGCTGGCCATGGCGATGAACCGCATCGGCGGCAAGTCCAACACCGGCGAGGGCGGCGAGGAAGTGGACCGGTTCACACCGCTCGCCAATGGCGACTCGATGCGCTCAGCCATCAAGCAGGTGGCCTCAGGCCGCTTTGGCGTGACGGCGGAATATCTCGTCAACGCCGACATGATCCAGATTAAGATGGCGCAGGGGGCCAAGCCCGGCGAAGGCGGCCAGTTGCCCGGCCACAAAGTGGACGCGGTCATTGCCAAGGTGCGCTACTCAACGCCCGGCGTGGGCCTGATTTCGCCGCCGCCGCACCACGACATCTATTCCATTGAAGATCTGGCGCAGCTCATTTTTGACCTGAAAAACGTCAATCCGGATGCCTGGGTATCGGTAAAGCTGGTATCGGAAGTGGGCGTCGGCACGGTGGCCGCAGGTGTGTCCAAGGCACGCGCCGATCACGTGACGATTTCGGGCTACGAAGGCGGCACCGGGGCGTCACCCCTCACCTCCATCAAGCACGCCGGCTCGCCATGGGAAATCGGCCTTGCCGAAACCCATCAGACACTGGTGGCCAACGGCCTGCGCGGCCGTATTGCCGTGCAGGTGGATGGTGGCCTGCGCACCGGACGCGACGTTGCCATCGGTGCGTTGCTGGGCGCGGACGAGTTTGGCTTTTCGACCGCACCGCTGATTGCCGCAGGCTGCATCATGATGCGCAAGTGTCACCTCAACACCTGCCCTGTGGGCGTTGCCACGCAGGACCCGGTTCTGCGCAAGCGTTTCGTCGGCCTGCCCGAGCACGTGGTGAATTACTTCTTCTATGTGGCCGAAGAACTGCGCGCCATCATGGCCGAGATGGGCTTCACCAAACTTGAAGACATGATCGGCCTGATGGATGCCCTCGACCAGACCAGAGCGCTGAACCACTGGAAGGCGCAGGGGCTTGATGTCTCGCGCCTGTTCCAGCGGCCTGAAGACGTGCCCGGCGTGGCTATTCGCCACGTTGAAGCGCAAAAACATCCGATCACGGACATTCTTGACCGCAAGCTGATTGACGAGGCGCAGCCTGCGCTCGCCGACCGCTCACCGGTAAAGATCGAGACCACCATCAACTCGCAGAACCGCACCGCCGGTGCCATGCTGTCGGGCGAAGTCGCCAGGCGCTATGGCCACAAAGGTCTGCCCGAAGACACGATATCGGTAAAACTTACCGGCACCGCAGGCCAGAGCTTCGGCGCATGGCTGGCCCACGGCGTGACGTTTGAGCTGGCCGGTGAAGCCAACGACTATGTGGGCAAGGGCCTGTCTGGCGGTCGCATTGTCATCTATCCGCATGAAACCGCAAAAGTGGTGCCTGAAAAGAGCATCATCGTCGGCAACACGGTGCTGTATGGTGCCATCACCGGGGAATGCTATTTCCGCGGCGTTGCGGGTGAGCGATTTGCTGTGCGCAACTCCGGCGCGATCGCCGTGGTGGAAGGCTCAGGCGACCATTGCTGCGAATACATGACCGGCGGCGTTGTGGTGGTGCTGGGCGAAACCGGCCGCAACTTTGCCGCCGGCATGTCAGGCGGCATTGCCTATGTGCTGGATGAGGCGGGCGACTTTGAGCGCCGCTGCAACCTCTCGATGGTTGAGCTTGAGCACATTCCCGCCGAGGACGATGCCATGGAACGGCGCGGCCACCAGGGCGGTGACCTTGAGACTCATGGCCGTGTGGACGTGATGACCGACATGACGCGCTTTGACGCTGAACGTCTGCGTCAGCTCATTGAGAACCACGCCCACTACACGGGCTCTGCCCGCGCCAAAATGATTTTGGACGCGTGGGATACCTATCTGCCGAAGTTTGTGAAGGTGATGCCGGTGGACTATCGCCGCGCGCTGGAAGAAATGAAGGCTGTCAACGAAAACGATGCAACACCGTTCAAGGCGGCAGGCGAATAGCCACACCGTCACGAACCAGCATCACCGAAGATATTTGAACACAGATGTTTGAGCACAAAGGGTAAGCCAGATGGGTAAAGTCACCGGCTTCATGGAAATCGACCGTCAGGACCGCACGGAAGCACCGGCCTCAGACCGCGTGCGCCACTTCCGCGAGTTCGTGATTCCGATGTCCGAAGAGGGCGTCAAAAGCCAGGCCGCCCGCTGCATGGATTGCGGCATCCCCTATTGTCACAACGGCTGCCCGGTCAACAACCAGATCCCCGACTGGAATGATCTGGTGTATTCGGACGATTGGGAGGAAGCAGCACGCAACCTGCATTCCACCAACAATTTTCCCGAAGTGACCGGCCGCATCTGCCCTGCGCCATGCGAGGCTGCCTGTACGCTCAACCTCATCGACAAACCTGTCACAATCAAATCAATTGAGTGCGCCATCGCGGACCGTGCCATTGAAGACGGCTGGATTGAGCCACAGATCCCCGCTCACAAGACCGGCAAAAAAGTTGCCGTCGTCGGGTCCGGCCCGGCAGGCATGGCGTGCGCGCAGCAGTTGGCCCGCGCGGGTCACGACGTGACGCTGTTTGAAAAAAACCAGAAGGCAGGGGGCCTGCTGCGTTACGGCATTCCTGATTTCAAAATGGAAAAGCACGTCATCGACCGCCGCATCGAGCAGATGACCGCCGAAGGAGTGACGCTTAGAACCGGCGTGCATATTGGCGTTGATATGACCGCCGACGACCTGATGGCCCAGTTTGATGCCGTGGCACTTGCCGGTGGCGCGGAAAAGCCCCGCGACCTGCCGATTGAAGGCCGTGACCTGGATGGCGTTCACTTTGCGATGGAGTTTCTGCCGCAGCAAAACCGCCGCGTCGGCGACGAGCATCTGGGCAATGCGGCCCCCATTCTGGCCGGGGGCAAGCGTGTGGTGGTGATCGGCGGTGGCGACACCGGCTCCGACTGCATCGGCACATCATTCCGTCAGGGCGCTGTGTCGGTAACGCAAATCGAGATCATGCCGCAGCCGCCTGAAAAAGAAGACAAGCTGATGACCTGGCCGCACTGGCCGATGAAGTTCCGCACATCGTCCAGTCAGGCAGAAGGCGCTGACCGTGACTTTGCCGTGATGACCAAAAAGTTTGTCGGCGAAGACGGCAAGGTAACGGGCCTTATCTGCACCCGCGTGGACGACAAGATGCAGCCCATCGAAGGCTCAGAGTTTGAAATCAAGGCGGATCTTGTGCTGCTCGCCATGGGTTTCGTCAGCCCCGTGCATGAGGGCATGATTGAAGCCCTGAACCCGGAGCTGGATCAGCGCGGCAACATCAAGGCCGACACCGAAGGCGAAGACAGCTACAAATCCTCCGTGGACAAACTGTTCGCCTGCGGCGACATGCGCCGCGGCCAGTCTCTGGTCGTCTGGGCGATCCGTGAAGGCCGCCAGTGCGCTCACACGGTGGACAAGTTCCTGATGGGTGAAACCACGCTGCCACGGTAGGTATGACTGAAACTCAAGACTTTGCACCCCGGACTTGATCCGGGGTCCAGGGCTACCCGGACAAGCCTCGCAATGTCGCCCTGGGTTCCGCGATCAAGTCGCGGAAAGGCATAAACATTAAAGTGGAAACACCTGCCCGTGCTCCGTTCAGCGCAACCAACGCAGCGCCGTTCCTAGTGGCAGCCTACTCCGCCACCCCTCCGCGCAAATCATCCGGCGCATCAGCACCGGCGCGACCATCAAGCACCGCGTCCACATCGTTCCATGTGGCGTCGTGCAATGCCTGCATCCGCTCATCCATCAGCGTGAACAGCTCGGTCAGGCCGTTGCGCTGCATCTGCTCGTGCCAGGCTTCACTAACGGCAATCACCGTGTCTTCCACCGGCCCGATCGGCAGACCGCGCACATAGGTCACCAGCGACGCTGAGTGAAACAGCGCCAGAATGACAAAGCCAAACAGCATGGAGTACAGCACGCGCTTGAAGGTGCGCGTGGTTTCGGCTTCCGCGTTGAGCGATGCCCTGGGCTTCATCTCGAAGCCAGGTTCGTAGGCATCGGCTTCCGGGTCAATATGCTCCATCATCGCGACATATCCCTAGAACTGGAAATAGATGAACGGGGCAACGCCTTCAGGCGCCATGGCTTCAATCGCCAGAATGCCAAAGCCGAGCATCAAACCCAACACAATCCACGACGCGCGCTGCAACATGCGTCCCACACCTACCGCCCAGTTTGACGGCAGGAAGTGCGCGGCCAGTGACAGAGCCACCATGCCGACAATGAATGGCGACGCATATTGCGAGGGCTGCGACCAGTCAAACAACCCGATTACATAGTTCCACGCGCTGGAGAAGGTTGGTGCACGGAAGAATATCCATGCAAAGCAAACAAGATGAAATGTCAGCACAATGCCAAGCACAGTACCGATGGACCCCTGAATGGCGCGGCCGATGCCCATCAGGGTGCCCAGAACTCCGCCGCCATAGCCGTTGCCGTTGCCTGCATAGGCTTCCCAACGTCTGCTCACTGCACGCTCGACCCCCAGCATCGCGCCGTGGAATGCGCCCCAGAAAACGAATGTCCAAGCAGCGCCATGCCAGATGCCACCAAGGAACATGGTGAGAAACAGATTGCGATAGGTCTTGAAGGTGGAGCCGTGACTGCCACCAAGGGGAATGTACAAGTAGTCCCGCAGCCATGTGGACAGCGAAATGTGCCAGCGCCGCCAGAACTCCTGCAACGAGGCCGCCCGATACGGATGGTCAAAATTGCGCGGGAAGCGATAGCCAAGCAACGCTGCCACGCCGATGGCAATGTCGGAATACGCGGAAAAATCGCAATAGATCTGCACTGCATAGGCATAAACACCCAGCAGCAGATCACCGCCGCCATAGATCGTCGGGTCGAAGAACACATTGTCCACAACCTCGGTGGCCAGATAGTTGGCTATCACCATCTTCTTGAACAGGCCAACCAGTATGAGCACCACGGCAAGCGACGCCATGCGGCGGTTGACGTGCGGTGTGCGCTCAAGCTGCGGCAGAAAATGCGCAGCCCGGACGATTGGCCCCGCCACAAGCTGCGGGAAAAACGAGATGTAGAGAAAAATATCCAGGACCGAGCGCGAGGCGTCCACGTGCCGCCGATAGACATCCACAAGGTACGAGATGCCCTGGAACGTGAAGAACGAAATACCGACCGGCAGGATGACTTCCAGGAACGGCAGGTCGCGCTCGATGCCCAGCGTCACCAGCATGTCGGCGAGCGAATCCAGGAAGAAGCCGTAATATTTGAAAAACGCCAGCACAGCCAGGTTGAGCGCAATGGCAACGCCCAACACCCATTTGCGCATTGCCCCGTCATTCATGCCGCCGATGGCGCGCCCGGCCGCGTAGTTCAGCAGCGACGACCCGGCCAGCAGCAACGTGAAGCGCGGATCCCAGTAGCCGTAAAAGAAGTAGGAGGCGAGCACCAAAACGAGTTTGCGCGCGTCCATGTCCCGCCGCAGTTCCCATGCAATAAGGAACACGATGACGAAGAACAGCGCAAAATCGAGTGTCGGAAACAGCATGTCCGAACGTGTCTCATTGGGATTGAAGACACATGGAACGGGTCAAACCGCGCCACACATCTTAATCCTTTGTTGCCCCTGAGTGCGATCTGTCCCGATCTGAAACGGTTTCGCCCTCCCGTAAGGCAGTCCATGCCACAAACGCGCCATTCAGCGCTGCCGCCAGCGCTGCGGCTGACGCGGCGTATCCGGCACTTGTCAGATGCACATGGTCGGGACGCGCCCATTGTGGTTCGGCCAGCCGCCAGTCATGCACGGCACACGCGCCACCCATCGCCTGCCGCCAGTTCCAGTGCGCCACACCCGCTTCAAGCGCCACACGTTCTTGCAGCGCCAGCACAGAAGAAAGATACGGTGGATCATGCCAGCGCAGTAACGTTTCGCTTTCAGCTTCCATGAGGGCTGCGTAGTCGCGGCGCTCTGCGTCCGTCAGCGGAGCGCAGGTCCATTCGTGAGGCGCACGGGCGTCAGTGTCTGCGTAAAACGGCAACCGCGTGCCGTCCGGCCCGCCGGTGAGTAGCAGCGACGCTGAGGGCGCAAACCGTTTGAGGCGCATAAGCTGGTTGCGCAAGGTGGTTTCATAGGCCGCAAGATCAAGCTCATCGTCAAAGCCTTCATTGGTGCCGTAGCTGATGATAATCAGATGTGGGGCGAAGCGCGCCAACTCCATACGCAGCACATCGTCATCCCACCGGGTCATGATCTGCGCGGTAGCGCCCGGCCAGCCGGTGTTGGAGAGCGTGACGCCCGCCTCGCCCGCCTCAAGGCTCAGGGACAGCAGCGCCATCGGCCCATCGCCCGCTGCAGACACCCGAATAATCTGTGTGCCCTTAGGCACCGGAACCGCAGCAAACGCCGGGCCTTCCCTACCATCTGTCTGAAAAGCGTGCAGCGCTGCATCGACGCGCACCTGAATGGCCCCGCCGTCGGGCTGTCGCCAATAGCCGATCACCAGACGGTCCGCCGGGTGGTCAATGCCCGACAGCACAATCCACGGGCTGGTGGCAGGTGCCGCCTCAACCCGCGCATTCATCAGGCCAAACGGGCCGGATGCATCGTCATTGCGGGCACGGTGAACCGTCCACCCGTCGGACATATCCACTTCAACGCCACGCGCCGCGAAGAATGGATACACCGGACCCGGTGGTATCATGCCGCGCGCACCGGGTGTATGTCCGTCCGTCAGCATCGCCCGCAGATCACCGGAAAAAGCGTCGCGGGCGATATGGCTGTCGCCGATGTGCAGCACACGCAGCGGACCACCTGCCGCACGCGCCGAAAAAAACCGGCTGAGCGCATCAGCTTTGGAAACAGGTAGGGTTTGCAAAGGGGCGGGAGGCAGCCGCATCGGAATATCGTCTGAGGCCGGCACGTCAGCGAGCGGGGCCGCCGCCAGAAACAGCACGACAGATACCGCCGCGACTGCATACCGGACAAACCCGCGCATGACTTCAGTCCGCCGGCTGGCGCAGATCATCCGCCCTGCCGGGCTGTGGTTCAGGCATTACAAAACCGCGCAGATCAGACAGCGCGCTGGCAATGCCTGAGGCCACATCCGAAATACCCGCACGCTCCGACCGCTGAATATCCTCGCCGGTCTGGCGCAGAGGCAGCGCGCCCGCCCGGTCATCCGGTCGGGCTGCGGGAATTGGCGTTGCCGCGCCCGGATCCTGCGGCAGGGCAACGTCAGGAACAGCAGGCGGAACAGGTGCTGTTGGCCGCTCAATCTGCACTGGTGCTGAAACCGGGCCATCAACCGGCGGCAAATCACTCACCACCGGGTCGGGTGCTGGCAGCACCTCAGCTTTGGGCTGTGCCATGGCTTCGGTCACGAAATTGGCGAGCTTGATGTAGCCGCGCATGGTGAAGTGAATGCCGTCATTGGTGCGCATCTGCCGCGTGCGGCCGTCCTCGTCCAGTCCGTAGGCGGAATACTGGCCGTTGTCGTCCAGTGTGCGGTCACGGGTTGGCACGAAGGCAATGCCGTTGGCCTCAGCGCGCTCACGAAACAGGCCGTTGAAATACTGCATGTCGCCGCCAAAGCGCGGCGAGCGCATGGCAGGCAGTTCCACCCAGTAAATGTCCGCGCCTTCGTCCTTGAGAACCTGCGTCACGTCGTCGATGCGGGCTTTGTAAATCTCTTCCCAGCGTGCAGAGCGCAGCGCGTGACGGCCATTTTCAACAATCGTCTGGCGGTCATTTGTGCCGATCATCACCACCGCCACATCGACGCGATGCTTGGCAACAATCTGCCTGACAGCCTTTTGCCAGTTGTAATAATCCTTGCGCACCAGCCCGGTGGAAACGCGTGAATGCTTGGTGACGTGATAGCCGTCGGCCTTTGGCAGTTCACGGTACAGACCCGCCCAGATGCCATCTCCCAGGCTGTCACCGAACACATGGACGTTCAGCGGCCCCTCGCGCTTGGGTGCCGGTGCGGCATCCGCGACAGGTGCCATGCTGGCCGCAGCCTCGGGAGCCGCGCTGATTTCGATATCGGGAAGATTGGCGGACTGAACACCTGACGTCTGCGCAGCCGCGCTCTGTGCTCCTGCACCAGCCGAAAGCACAAGCGCTGCGAGCCCTGTCACAAGCAAACTGCGAAACGCAGATCGGCTGTTTGCTGTCACGTTCGCCCTCCCCCAAGGACTTCGTACCCTAAAACTGCCCGGGTACTGGAATACGCACGCCATCATTGTCGTTACCTGTACATCGCCGCCCCCACGCAGCACCCAAATGGTGCCCGAGATAGCAGGCCAAGTCACCCTTGTTGTGGCCCAAAACGACCCAAAAGTGAGGCAACAGCGTCATACGGTGCAGGCTGGATACGCGGCCTTCGAGGCGAAACAGCCAAATCAGCACAACGAACCCGCCCCGCATGACGCCTTGATGACATTTTGTGCAAGATCAGGACCGCGCCGCGCATGACGCAGTCCAGCGCACGGTACAAATGGCACCGCTGTGCCCGTTAACGTAAACTCAATCAGCGCCAATCCTTCAGGTGGCCGTCAGGTCGCCGTGCGCAAGATGTCGTCCACCACGCGCTCAAGGTCTTTCAGCGAGCCGCACATCTGCGCGCGGTGGCTGAACGGCTTGAGTTTCAGCATCTCGCTGTCGCCCGTGCCCCACAGCCCTTCGGGCTCGGGGTTGAGAAAAATCACTCGCCGGGCGCGCTCATAAATCAGCTTCATGATGTCCGCACGCGGGTCCACATGGTTTGATCGTCCATCGCCGAGCACAATCACCGTGGTGCGGTTGTCGATGTCGCCAAGCGCGATGTCGGCAAAATCCTGCAACGCCACGCCATAGTCTGTGGAGCCGCCGCCATACTCGCGCAGGATCAGCGGAATGGCCTGTTCCATGTCCATGGTCTCAAATAGCTCGGTCACTTCGCCCAGATGCCCGGAGAACGCGAACGACCGCACTTTTGGAAGCACCTCGCCCAGCGAATACAGGAACATCAACAAAAATCGCGCGACGGTGGAGACGGATCCGGACACGTCGCAAATCGCCATCACGTCCGGCCGGTCCACCTTGCGGCGCTTCCAGTGGGTGTCGAACATCATGCCGTCATAGGCAACGTTATGGCGGATCGTGCGGCGCACATCCAGGTGCCCGCGCCGCGCCTTCCTGCGGCGGCGCGAATGCAGCGCCACCAGCTTCTTCGACATTTTGCGCACAAGCTGCTGCATCATGGCAAAGTCGCGCATCTCGACATTTGTCAGCCGCACGCTTTCCAGCACTTCCTCACGCAGACGCTTGCCTTCGTGCTGGGCGTACAGCGCCAGATTGCGCTCCACATAATTGTCCACGTCCTGCCGCAGCATTTCGCGCACACCCTTGAGGGCTTCCACCCGAGGCCCGCCAACGCCTTCAGCGCGTTCAGCGGCAATTATCTCGTCAGTCAGTTCCTGAAGCCCGATGCGCTCCATGATGCGCCGACCATACAGCCCGCGCTGGGTGAAAAAGCGAATGTTCCGTATGCCAACTTCCTCGCCCGCACGCGCAATCGCCATGGACAGCGCATTGCGATCCCCCGACCGCAGCATTTCCATCAGGCTTTGCGATGGTACGCCGTCGTCGCCCGGCTCGCCTTCATCAGACGGTTTGCCGCCACCCATGCCACTGGGGGGTCCACCGCTCGGCGACCCTTCACCCTGTTCGCCGTCATTTTGCAGGTTGTTATCATCCTGCGACGCCTCATCGCCCTCGCCGGCATCTTCATCAACAGCAGATTGTTCGTTGACATCGCCATCAGCAGCGCCGGCTGCATTCTCCATCGTCTCAAACGAAAAAAACCGGTCAAACGTTTCGTCAAAAAACGCTTTTTCTTCCGGCGTCTTGGCCATAGAGAGCGACAGCGTGTCTTTCAGCAATGCACGGTTGCCAAAGCCCACAAGGTCTGCGGCCTGCATCGCCTCCAGCGTTTCGGCGGGCGACACCTGCACATCCGCTGCGCGCAACGCCTCCACGAAACTGGTCATCATTTTTGACATCTTGTGATCCCGTTTGTTTGCACTCGTTCTACCGAAAATGCGGCGGTTAAGCACACAAGAATACCGGAATTGATTATACCGGACTCGAAACGAAAATAGTGAAAACATCATCACTATTGATGATGTAGGTTGATATCAGCCTTCCCATTATTCAGCCTTGGATACAAAGCGGGGGACAGGTGATGAATGATGTCAGATTACATGCATGGCCAACTGCGGGCTGTTTCGTACTGGCAACCATCGCGTGCTTTTCAATCCCGCCAACACAGGCACTTGCGGCTTCCGCCGGGTGCACGGCAGCCAATGCCGGCGCGTTCGACCAGAATGTTCCTGCCAATGGTGCAAATGCTGTCGGTATCATCGGCGCGTTCGATCAGGGCGACAGCCTGACTATAACGGCGGCGGGCAACCCCAACCTTGCGACGGTTCAGCTACTGCCCAGCAATACCGGCATTTTCGGGACTGCAGCAAATCTGGTTCAGACCGTAGCCATCAATGAAGCAGGCGTCACCGGCCTTGGGATTACGCTTCTGGCCTCCGCCGCTCAGGCCGCCACACTCACCATCACATGCGTTCCGGTTACCGCAGCAGCGGCAACACCCCAAAGCAGCAGCTCAGTTGCTACAGCTGCGACAAACGTCATGACACCTTCTCAGACGTCAGATGCAATTAGTTCGTCAACACAAACTGTCATGGCCAACCGTCTGCCAACCACGCCTGCGGCCCTGCCCGGCGCTGGCCCCCGCACGGTGGCGCGGACGCAAACGCGCGAGCAGGCCAGCCGCACGGAACATGTGGCATTGTGGGACGAGTTCCAGAAGGCGCTGAACGATCTGTATGTGCGCGACCATGAAGAGCAGCAGCAGTTCATCCCGGACACCGGAAAATCAATAGAGAGTTTCAAGCGCGGCATTGGCCTGTTCGACGCCGGCCAGCCCTTCCCCTCCGACCAAAAATCCGCCGACACGCGGCGGGGGTGGACCTATGGCCGCGACCGCCAGGCGATTATTGACAAATACCGCAAGCGTTTCGAGGACGCGGGCCTGCCCATGTCAGACCCCAGGCCGCAGGTCGGGTTGCCCGAGCCCGAGCCCGAGCCCGACGTCGATGCCGATCCCGAAGAGCTGGGCGATGGCGACATTGTGCTGTTCACGCCGGACCAGAATGGCCGGGGGGTCAACTTCGAGATATCAACAGATGCCCTGCGTCGGCATTTTGCCCTTCGTCTGGACGATACCGGGACCGCCCCTACGTCCCTCCCCTCGCTAACGATTGCTGGCATGCCGGTAAATATATGGGCACGTGGCCGAGGCACCCTGTTTGATCGCCAAAAACGAGCGGGCTACGATGGCTGGGCAGCCCACCTGCTTGCCGGGGCGGCCCTGAGGCTGAACGACGTGCTGACCGTCGGCGCATACGGGTCCTACCTCGCCGCCCATAGCGACACAGACATTTCCAATACCAAAGTCGATACCACCCAGGCCGGTGCAGGCGCCTATATGCGCTACGCGCTGATGCAGGGCCTGAGCGTCGGCCTTTCGGCAAACCGGGAAACCGGCGAGCAGGACATTAAAACACCCACCGGCAGTGGTTCTGCCGACATAGACCTGTGGTCCATCTCATCATCCGTACAAGGAGCGGTATATCTGCAGCCCGTGCTGCTATCGCCCTCTCTGGCGGTCACCTATTCCCATTTCCAGCGCGATGGATATACCGACTCGCGCGGCATCTTTATTCCCGGCGCTTCGTCGGGCGATACGACTGTGAGCGCAGCGCTGACAGCATCGCGAAGCTACGCCTTCGAGAATGGCTGGCTTCGTCGGGTAACCCCGCGCCTCAACGGCACAGTGAACTATTTCGCTCGCGAGGATGAGAGCTACCGTGTGTCCGCAACAGAGGTCATCGAGTCCGATCGATGGGGCGCGAATCTTGGTGCCGGCGTAACACTCACCACCAGCGGGTCAAGCCGCATCTCTTTTGACGCAGGTGTCATCGGCATCGGGCAGAACACACTGGGCTACACAGGTCAGCTACAGGTGCATTTCGGCTTCTAGCTACCCTCGCGCGCCCGGCGCACTTAACTACCCTCGCGCGCCCGGCGCACCATGCCGGGGATTTCGTTTTCGACGCTTTCAATGTCGTCTTCAAACTTGAGCAGCAGGTTGAGGGTGTTGCGCACCATTTCCTCGTCCAGATCCTGCGTGTGCAGCAGCAACAGCGCACGTGCCCAATCAATTGTCTCGCTCACCGCCGGCAGCTTCTTGATGGTTTTGGTGCGCAGTTCCTGCACAAACGTCACAAGCTGGCGCAGCAATGACGCATCAACGCCCGGCACGCGCTTTTCGATGATGCGCATTTCCAGCGCCTGATCGGGAAACGAAATGTACAGGTGCAGGCACCGACGCTTCAGCGCGTCACCAACCTCGCGGGTGTTGTTGGAGGTCAGAAACACAATCGGCTTTACGTCCGCCTTGATTGTGCCGATTTCAGGGATCGACACCTGAAAGTCCGACAGGATTTCCAGCAGGAATGCTTCGAACTCGTGGTCGGACTTGTCCACCTCGTCCACCAGCAGCACGCCGCCGCCGGGCACCTGCAACGCCTTCAACAGCGGGCGTGGCTCCAGAAACTCCGGCGAAAAGAATGTGTCGTCGAACGAATGCAGCCGCTCCATGGCTTCGTCCAGCCCGTGGGTGCCATCCAAGAGGTCAGCCAGTTTGTCTTTGAGCACCTGCGTATACAAAAGCTGCTTGCCGTATTTCCACTCATACAGCGCCTTGGCTTCATCCAGCCCTTCATAGCATTGCAGACGAATAAGCTCGCGGCCCAGATAGGCGGCGGTGGCCTTGGCCAGTTCGGTTTTGCCGACGCCGGGCGGGCCTTCCACCAAAATGGGCTTGTCCAGCGCCTGCGCCAGAAAAACGGCGGTTGCAATGTGGGTGTTGGCCACATAGCCGCTCACCTCAAACCCCTCGCGGATCAGCTCAATATCGGCCTGAACCGCATCAGACTTCAGTTTGTCACTCACGTTTTGGTCTGCCTGTTTTTATCTGTTTCGCGCACTGGCATACGCGAGACCGCCGATATGGGCAACCAGAGGGCGCAAGGCACAGATATGCAAAGCCCGTTGCGTGCCCATAGGAAACAATCCGCAGAATCCAAGACTCGCATCATCCGCCAAGCTGACTAGAATGCGCGGCAATCCGGGACGCATAGCGCGCGCCCATCAATAAGTCTTCGCCTTAAAAGCGCCCAGGGAGGCAGCCCACATGACCAAAATCAACGATGTCACCACTCTCACCCGCGAAGGCGACATTGCCGTTGTCACGCTCAACTCACCGCCGGTGAACGCACTTTCAGCCAATGTGCGCGAAGGCCTGTTTGAGGGCTTCAAGGCGGCGATCGCTGACGATGCCGCCAAGGCCATTGTGCTGATCTGCGACGGGCGCACTTTCATTGCAGGTGCTGACATCACCGAGTTCGGTCAGGCACCCAAAGGCCCCGGTCTGCATGAAGTGCAGGCAATGATTGAAGACGCCCCCAAGCCGGTGGTTGCCGCCGTTCACGGCACAGCCCTTGGCGGTGGTCTGGAAGTAGCGCTTGTGTGTCATTACCGCGTGGTAGTGCCCAGCGCCCGCATGGGTCTGCCGGAAGTAAACCTCGGCCTGTTGCCCGGTGCCGGCGGCACCCAGCGCCTGCCGCGCGTCACGGGCGTTGAAAAAGCTCTTGAGATGATGACATCAGGTCGCCACGCCTCCGCCAAAGAGGCGCATGAAAGCGGTCTGGCTGATGCCATCGTCGAAGAAGGCAAGCTGCTGGAAGGCGCCATCGCCTTTGCCCGAAAGATTGTGGCTGACAATGCGCCACTGACAAAAATCCGTGAGCGCGACGACAAGGTGGCTGACGCCCGTGGCAAGCCGGAAATCTTTGAAGCATTCCGCAAGTCCATTGCCCGCAAGACACGGGGCTTCCTTGCGCCGGAATACAACATTCAGTGCATTGAAGCGGCGGTAAACCTGCCCTTCGACGAAGGCATGAAGGTGGAAGCCAAGCTGTTCCGCGAACTGGTAACGGGCGAACAGTCCGCCGCCCAGCGCCATGTGTTCTTTGCAGAGCGTCAGGTTGCCAAGATCCCCGATGTGCCTAAAGACACGCCCCAGATTGACATCAAGTCTGTCGGCATCATCGGCGCGGGCACCATGGGTGGCGGCATTGCCATGAACTTCGTCAATGCCGGCATTCCCGTCACCATCATCGAGCAGGCTCAGGAGCGTCTGGACGCGGGCCTTGGCGTGGTGCGCAAGAACTATGAAAACTCAGCCAAACGCGGCCGCTTCCCGATGGACGAAGTCGACAAGCGCATGGGCATGTTCACCGGCTCCACCAACCTTGAAGACCTTGCTGACAAGGATCTCATCATCGAAGCCATCTTCGAGAACATGGACGTGAAAAAGGACGTGTTCGGCAAACTCGACAAGATCGTCAAGCAGGGCGCAATCCTGGCAACGAACACGTCAGCGCTGGACATTGACGAGATCGCCACCGCCACCACACGGCCCGAAGCCGTCATAGGTCTGCACTTCTTCTCACCCGCTAATGTCATGCAACTGCTGGAAATCGTCCGCGCCGACAAGACCAGCAACGAAGTGATTGCCACCTCCATGTCGCTTGCCAAGAAAATCGGCAAGGTCGGCGTGCTGGTGGGTGTGTGCCCCGGCTTTGTCGGCAACCGCCTGCTGGCCCAGCGTCAGCGCGAAGCCAACAAGCTCATTCTGGAAGGCGCCATGCCGTGGGACGTGGACCGCGTGCTGTTTGACTTCGGCCTCCCCATGGGCCCGTTTGCCATGTCAGACCTGGCAGGCCTCGACCTTGGCTGGAACAAGGAAACCTCAAAGGGCGAAACCCTGCGCGACATTCTGTGCGAGCGCGACAGGCGTGGCCAGAAAACCTCCAAGGGGTTTTACGACTATGACGAAAATCGTGTTCCGTCTCCGTCCAAGGAAGTCGAGGACATCATTCGTCAGTACGCAGAAGAGCGCCAGATTCAGCAGCGTGAGATTTCAGACGAAGAAATTCTCGAACGGTGCCTGCTGCCGATGGTCAACGAAGGCTACAAAATCCTCGAAGAAGGCAAAGCCATTCGCGCTTCCGACATCGATATTGTCTGGATCATGGGCTATGGCTGGCCGCGCTATCGCGGCGGCCCGATGTGGTGGGGCGAAAACTCGGTCGGCCTTGAAAAAGTGCTGGAGCGCATGACCCACTATCAGGACAAGCACGGCGACGACTTCAAGCCCGCTGCCATGCTGCAGGACCTGGTTGCCAAGAAGAAGGCAAGCTAATGGCGCTTGCTCTTTATGACCTCGAAGGCCGTGACGGTCGCCGCATGAGCCCTTTTTGCTGGCGCACAAAATATGCGCTGGCCCACAAGGGGCTCACTGCGGAAGATCGTCCGGTCGGCTTTGGCGAAATCAAAAAAATCGGTGACGGGTCGTTCAGGACTGTTCCGGTCATTGAGCATGATGGCCAGTTCATCGGTGATAGCTGGAAGATCGCGATCTATCTGGATCAGACCTTTCAGGACACGCCGCCGTTGTTTCCCAGCCTCGACGCACTGCACTACGCGCAGTTTGTGGAGCGCTGGCTGTTCACGCAGGTGTTCACCGCCATGTTCCCGGCGATGGTCAAACAGGTGTTTGAACACGCCCGCGACGAAGACAAGGCCTATGTGCGCGAAAGCCGTGAAAAGCAGCTTGGCGGCATGACGCTGGAACAGGCGGACAAACGCGGCAAGGAAGGGTTGGGTGCCATGTCCGTTGCCCTTGGCCCGCTGCGGGCAAAGCTGATGGACACGCCCTACCTCAATGGCCAGGAGCCGGGCTACGCCGACTATGTAGCCGCCAGCACCTTCATGTGGGCCCGCGCTGTTTATCCCAACAAGCTGTTTGCCCCCAAGGAGCCGGTGGCTGAGTGGTATAAACGCATTCTTGAAATGCATGGCTCGCTTGGCCGTTCAACGCCAGGCTATGACATCGCCGCCTAGATCGGCGTGTTGAATCTACCGGACCAGAGCATTGCCTCCCCGCGGCTTGTCCGCGGGGCCCAGAGCCACACAGCAAAGCATCTAGGCGGCCACACTGGATTCCGGGGTCAAGCCGCGGAAAGGCAAATCGGGGGAACCAGCCGCTAACGCGAAGCCGCGCGGATTTTCTCAAGCAGCTTTTCGGTGGCAAAGCCGTCCTGCGGCGTATTCAACTGTGCCTGAAACCCGCGAATGGCGCGGCGACTCATCGGCCCGATGATGCCGTCCACACCGCCCGTATCAAAGCCGATGGCCGTGAGCCGCGTCTGCATCTCCCTGGCTTCGTCCAGTGTCAAAGGTCGCTCGTCCTCTGGCCAGGTAGCCTGAATGCCAGGCTCATCGGCAAAGTACCGCGCCAGATACGACACCGCCATCGCGTAGGACGTGGCGTTGTTGTAGCGCAGGATAGTGCGGAAATTGGGATACGCTAGAAACGCCGGCCCGCGATATCCCGCCGGCACAATCAACGATGCGTCAAGCGTTCGCTCGCGGCCCGGCAGCGTATCGCCGCCCACGGCGCGAATGCCAAGTGCCTGCCACTCTTCGCCGGTCTTGCGGGTGCCTTCATCCGCCAGCGAATAGTCAAAGTTCTGCGGCAATATCACTTCGCGCACAGCGGGGTCGCCGGTGTCCCACCCTGATGCGCGCAGGTAGTTACCTGCCGACCCAAGCCCGTCTGCGTGGCTTTCCCAGACATTGCGACGGCCGTCCCCATCAAAATCAACGGCGTGTTCAAGGTAGGTGGTGGGAATGAACTGGGTGTGCCCCATCGCCCCGGCCCATGAACCATTCATGGCCTCAGGCGTGATATCGCCGGACTGAATGATCTTGAGCGCGGCCAGCAATTGTGTGCGGCCAAAGTCTGCCCGCCTGCCGTCAAAGGCCAGTGTTGTCAGTGAACGGATGACATTGCGGCTGCCCATATACGTGCCAAAGTGTGTTTCAAGGCCCCAGATCGCCGCCAGCACTTCACGCTCAACGCCGTAGGTTTCTTCCAGCCGGTCGAACAGCGCATCATTTGCGCGCAACTGTTCACGCCCGTCGGCCTTGCGCTTGTCTGACAATGCAGAGCCAAGATAGCCCCAGATCGGCCGCACGAACTCAGGCTGCTTCTGGTTGAGTTCCAGCACCTTGACGTCCAGCGAGATGCCGCGAAACGCGCGTGAGAACGTCGATGCCGTGATGCCCTGCGCCAGCGCCTCACGCCTGAAGCCGGTCAGCCATTCCGCCAGCCGGTCTTCCATTTCCGCCGTCACCACCACGTCGTCCGCCACCGGCTGGCCCGCCTGGGCCAGGGCCGGAGCGGGTGTCACAAAGCCCCCACCCAGAACAGCAGCGATCGCTGCAACTGGCAAAAAACGAGCTGAAATCTGCCGCATGATCATGTGTTCCGCTATTGTGAATCATCAGGTGGCGCAACCATATGCGATGGACTGTGGCAATTCTATGCGGGGCTATACGGGCCTATGCGGGCAATTAGTCCTGTGTCAGGCCCGCAACCCGTGCGCCTTGCAGGTGCGCGGCTTTGCGTGGCAAATACCCTCAAAGTCCGCCGCATCCAAATACAAGGTTCCCTATGTCCAAACCGATCCGCAAGGTTGTGTTTCCTGTCGCAGGTCTTGGCACCCGCTTTTTGCCCGCCACAAAGTCCGTCCCTAAAGAGCTGTTGCCGGTGGTGGACCGCCCGCTCATTCAATATGCCGTGGACGAAGCCAAGGAAGCGGGCATCGAGCACTTCATTTTTGTCACCGGGCGCGGCAAGACAGCGATTGCTGATTATTTCGACCACGCCTACGAGCTGGAACAAACACTTGCCTCCAAAGGCAACACTGACGCACTCAAAATGCTCACTGACATGCGCCCGCCCGCAGGGGCTGCGTCGTTTCTGCGCCAACAGGAACCTGCGGGCCTTGGCCACGCCGTATGGTGTGCCCGCGACCTTGTGGGCAACGAACCTTTTGCCGTCATTCTGGCCGACGAACTGCTGAAATCGTCACCGGGTTGCCTGGCGCAGATGGTGGAGGCCTATAACGAGACACAGGGCAATGTCGTTGGGTTGCTGGATGTCCCGCCCGAACACACCGACCGTTACGGTGTCATCAAACCGGGCACCCGTAATGGCAAGATCATTGAAATCGAGGACATGGTTGAAAAACCAAAGCCCGAAGATGCGCCTTCCACGCTTGTGATGGTTGGCCGCTACATTCTGCAACCGACAATCTTTGATCACCTCTCGCGACAGGACCGTGGCGCGGGTGGTGAAATTCAGCTCACGGATGCCATGGCCCGGCTCATCGGCAAGGAGCCGTTTCATGGTCTTGAGTTTGACGGCGTGCGCTTTGACTGCGGCAACAAGGTGGGGTTCATGGCCGCCAATGTGGCCTACGCCCTTGAGCGCGACGACATGGCGGATGAACTGCGCGACTTTCTGCGGACTGTCGTCTAGCCTCCGCGCCACACCAAATGCGGCCACGGTCGCCAACACCTAAAGAGGTGCGCCATGCGCGTCGCAATGATCGGTACAGGCTATGTGGGTCTCGTTTCCGGGGCCTGCTTTTCCGACTTTGGCCACGAAGTAACTTGCGTTGACAAAGACGCGCGCAAGATTGACACACTGGAGCGCGGCGAAATCCCCATCTATGAGCCCGGCCTTGATGTACTTGTGAACGGCAACATGAAGGTTGGCCGCCTGTCGTTCACAACTGACCTTGCCAACACCGTGCCACAAGCAGATGCGGTGTTTATTGCCGTCGGCACACCGTCACGCCGTGGCGATGGTCACGCAGACCTGTCATATGTGTATGCCGCCGCACGCGAAATTGCGCCGCTGCTTACGGGCTATACGGTGGTCGTCACCAAATCCACGGTACCCGTCGGCACCGGTGACGAAGTAGAACGCATCATTCGCGAGGCTGCGCCCGACGCCGATTTTGATGTGGCGTCGAACCCGGAGTTTTTGCGCGAAGGCTCGGCCATTGAGGACTTCAAACGGCCTGACCGGGTGGTCGTCGGCACCGACGCCGAACGCGCGCAAGACGTGATGCGTGAACTTTATCGGCCGCTGTTTTTACGCGAGACGCCGATGGTTATCACCAACCGGCAAACCTCAGAGCTCATCAAATACGCAGGCAACGCTTTTTTGGCGACCAAGATCAGCTTCATCAACGAGATGGCCGACATCTGCGAGAAGACCGGCGCCAATGTGCTGGACGTGGCCAAAGGCATCGGCCTTGACGGGCGCATCGGCAAATTGTTTTTGCACGCAGGACCAGGATATGGCGGCTCATGCTTTCCCAAGGATACGCTGGCGCTGGTCAAAACCGCAGAAGATGTTGGCGCGCCAACCGGAATTGTAAGCGCGGTTGTGGACGCCAATGCCAGCCGCAAAAAGCGGATGGCCCACAAAGTGATTGAGGCTGCGGGCGGCACTGTAACCGGCAAAAGAATTGCCGTGTTGGGCGTGACGTTTAAGCCGAACACCGACGACATGCGCGACAGCCCCAGCCTGGATATTCTGCCTATTCTGATAGACGCAGGGGCACAGGTTCGCGCCTTTGACCCGGCGGGCATGAAGGAAGCCGCTAATCTGATCCCTGGCGTGACCTGGGCTGACACCGCGACCAACGCCATGAGCGGTGCGGATATTCTACTTATTCTCACCGAATGGAACGAGTTTCGCGCGCTGCAGTGGGATCGGGTCGCACGCATGATGCCCGGCAGGCTTGTGGTTGACCTGCGCAACATCTATACGCCGGCGGAAGTGGTGAAGCACGGCTTCTCCTATCACTCCGTGGGCCGCCCTCCGGCGCTGGCCTGAGGGCAGATTGTCGCCCGCTGATTTTTGCCCCATTTGTGTGGCACAGGTGAGTTCTCACAAACTGGTTGCTCATGAACATGATGCAGCACACCCGGCAAGCCCGTAGCGGCGGGTCTTTTGGCTTAGGAAAGAATATGCTCAAAAAAATACTGACACTGCTTGTTCTCACGCCGCTTTTGACCCTGCCTGCTGCCGCAAGCGACCCGGCGGCTGACGCACAGGCCTTCGTGCGCGACGGCATTGACCAGGGGATTGCCATTCTAAAGCAGACAGAGCCCGACGATCCCGCACGCACGGCCCGCTTTCGCACTTTCGTGGCGGACATCATCGACACCCGATCCGTTGCCCTGTTCGCGTTGGGCCATTATCGCAAGAGCACGGATCCACAAACCCTTGCTGCCTATATTGACAGTTTCACGGCCTATGCCACCGCAAGCTACGAAAGCCGCCTTGGCCTTTACGGTGGACAGACCATCTCCGTCACCGAGGCCATTGTGAATACGGATACGGACGTGCTGGTATCGGGTGAGATTCAGAATGCACAGGGCAAGCAACTTGCTGACGTCGCTTTCCGTGTACTGACCACTCCGCGCGGCCCGCAATTGTTTGACGTGCGCATTGCCGGCATCTGGCTGGCGGTTGAGCAGCGCAGCCAGTTTGGTTCCTACATCGCCCAAAACGGCGGTGACGTGCAGGCATTGATCGAATTTCTCAATGAGGAGTCCGCCCGCCTGCGCAGCGGTGACACCACAACGGTAGCTGCTGAAGGCTAAGATCGGGCAAGCACTATTCAGCGGCGTTCATGTCGCCGACACGGCCATAGGCATCATCAAAGCGCACAATGTCATCTTCGCCAAAATAGCTGCCTGACTGCACCTCAATGATGGAGAGTGGCATCATGCCAGGATTTTCCAGCCGGTGTGTCGCGCCGATGGGAATGTAAACAGACTCGTTTTCAGCCACCAGTCGGGTCTGATCGCCCACTGTCACTTTCGCAGTGCCCGCCACCACCACCCAGTGCTCTGCCCGGTGATGGTGCATCTGCAATGAAATGCTGCCTCCCGGCTTTACCATAAGGTGTTTCACCTGGTGGCGATCACCACTATCCAGCCCTTCATAAAATCCCCACGGCCTGTGCACGCGCGCATGAATCTTTTGTTCCGGGCGTCCGTTTGCCTTGAGGCGCCCGACAATGGCTTTCACATCGTTCACCTTGTCGCGGTGGGCCACCAGAACGGCGTCACCCGTTTCAACAACCACAAGGTCGTCAACGCCAACGGTTGTCACAAGCCGGGATTCAGCGCGCACCAGGGTGTTGGTGGTTGCGTGGGTCATCACATCGCCCGCCAGCACATTGCCGTCTAAGTCTTTTTCACCGATGCCCCACAGCGCCGTCCAGGAGCCCACATCACTCCAGCCAATGTCAGCAGGCACCACAACTGCATGGCTTGTGTGCTCCATCACCGCATAGTCGATCGAGTCAGACGGACAAAGTTCAAACGCGTCACGTGCGAGCCGCAAAAAATCCATGTCCCGCTGGCAACCCGCAACGGCTGCCGCCGCCAGCCGCCAGATTTCAGGCGCATGAGCTTCAAGCTCGGCAATCATCGCGTCGGCCCGGAACAGGAAAATGCCGGAGTTCCAGTAATAATCGCCCGCATCAAGATAGGTTTGCGCAGTGGCCTCGTCGGGCTTTTCAACAAATGCCTCAACGGTAAAGCCACCGTGAGCCACAGTGTCACCGGCGCGAATATAGCCATATCCGGTTTCAGGGGCATCGGGCACGATGCCGAAGGTGACAAGCTTGCCGTCTTCAGCAAGTTTTGCCCCGGCAGCCACAACATCCAAAAACAGATCAGGCCTCGCAATGTGATGGTCTGCGGGCAGCACCAGCATCATTTCATCGCGCGCCTGTGCCGCGCACAGGGCGGCGGCGGCTGCAATGGCTGGTGCGGTATTGCGCCCCACAGGCTCCAGCACTTCCATTTCAGGCTTGATGCCCGCCGCCTGAAGCTCTGACGCCACCGTGAACCGGTGTTCTTCGTTGCACACAACGATCGGAGCCAGGAACCGCTCCGGGTTGCTCACCCGCAAAGCCGTCTCCTGAATCATCGATCGTTCTGATGTGAGCGGCATGAACTGCTTGGGATGATACGCGCGCGATGTGGGCCACAGCCGCGTGCCGGACCCGCCGGACAAAATCACAGGACGAATGGGTTTCATGGGGCAACCATGCCTTTGCGCACAAACCTGACAGATGTCCCGCCACAGATCAGCGGGACATAACCAGCAGGGTTCTAGCACAAACCGCGCCGATTTTGGGGGCGCCCGCGACCGTCCCGATACGGCACATCGTCTGCACCAAACGGGGCCGTGGGACGGTCCAAAGGTTAACGCACGCCGCACGTGAGGGCGGCGCTGACCACGGCCTTGCCATCACAAATGGCGCAAAAACACTAGAAAACAGCCAAAAACAGTCGCGCGCCAGTCCTCAGCCGCCGGTGGCACGGCACTTGATCTGTAGAGCACAGACATTAACGCGCACCAGAGGCATCCCCCCATGTCAGCACTGCTCAAAGACGACATCAAAGCCGCCGCCCACTTTGCACCGGCCCAGTTTGCACCAGCCAAGTTTGCACCGACAGAGTTTGCACCGGCCGCACGCCAGACTGCGCGCCGAGCCGCCGCATATGCAACACCAGCCGCACCCACTATCGAACTTGTCCCAACGGTTGCAGATCAGCTCGCCGCGCGCGACGCTGAGCGGCAGGTTGAGGAGCGCATCTGGCGCGACATCGCTATCCGCGCCCTCGACATTGCCGGGGCGCTGGCCGGTCTTATTCTGACCGCCCCCATTCTGGCCGTGCTTGCCTTCATGATTACCCGCGACGGCGGTGCGTCACTGTTCGGCCAGATCCGTGTTGGCCAGAACGGCAAGGGCTTCAAATGCTTCAAGCTGCGCTCCATGGCGTCTGATGCCGAAGCACGCCTTATCGCTGTGCTGGAAAACGATCCGCAGGCCGCAGCCGAATGGGCGGAAAACCGCAAACTCAAGAACGACCCGCGCATCACCCGCCTTGGCCACTTCATCCGCAAGACCAGCCTTGATGAGCTGCCTCAGCTGTGGAACGTGCTCAAAGGCGACATGAGCCTTGTTGGCCCGCGCCCCATCGTGCCGGACGAACTGGCCATGTATGGCAAGGACGCTGCCGGCTACCTTGCCGTGCGCCCCGGCCTCACGGGCCCGTGGCAGGTATCAGGCCGCAGCGACTGCGATTACGCGACCCGCATCGCACTCGACATTGAGTGGACCCGGACCCGCAGCGTCGTGTCGTATCTTGAAATCGTGCTCAAGACAGTCCCTGCCGTGCTGGCCAAAGACGGTGCCTACTAATCCAGCCTTACTAATCCAGCAAAGCAGCCACTTCGTCCGCAATGGCGAGGGAGGCTGTCAGGCCGGGGCTCTCAATTCCAAACAGGTTTACGAGACCCGGCACCTTGTGGAGCGCTGGCCCGTCAATGCGAAAATCATCCGCGCCTGAACCTTCGGGCGAAAGTTTGGGGCGGATGCCCGCGTAAGACGGTGCCAGCGCACCCTCTTTGAGACCTGGCCAATAGCTGCGGATGGCAGCGTAAAACCCATCGGCCCGTTTGGGGTCCACCGTGTAATCAACCCCATCAATCCATTGCGTATCCGGCCCAAACCGCGCCTGCCCGCCCATATCAAGGGTTAGATGCACGCCAAGTCCCGCTGCTTCCGGTACGGGATAAATCAGCCGCCCGAACGGCGCCCGGCCCTGCAGTGAATAATAATTGCCCTTGCAGTAATGCGCTTGGGGTCGGAATTCCGGCGCAAACCCGGCGATACGGGCCGCGATTTGCGGGGCAAACAATCCGGCGGCATTGATGAAGCGGCGGCAGGAGATCTGCGCTTGAGCACTGCCCGATGTATCAATGAGGAACCCCGTATCGGTCGGTTCAATCCACTCAACCGATGTCCCAAAAGCGATCACTGACCCGTTTTCTTCTGCCTCACCGCGATAGCTCACCATCAATGCGTGACTGTCGATGATGCCGGTAGACGGCGACAAAAGCGCAGCATTGCATGTCAGGTGCGGTTCAAGCGCCAGGGCGTCGTCGCGCGACAGAACAACAAGATCATCGACGCCGTTGCCTTCAGCGCGCGCCTTGATGGCTTCAAGCTGCGAGACCTGGTCGGGCGACGTCGCAACAATCAGCTTGCCGCAGTTCTTGTGGGGGATGTGCCTCTTTGAGCAGTATTCATAGAGCTGGTGTTTGCCCTCAACGCACATCCGGGCTTTGAGTGATCCCGCGGGGTAATAGATGCCCGCATGGATGACTTCGCTGTTGCGCGAACTTGTATGGCTGCCGATCAGTGTTTCGGGCTCGATGATGATCACGTCCTGGCCAAGCAACGCCAGCGCACGCGCGATCGCAAGGCCTATGACACCTGCCCCGGCAATGACCGTATCCGTCTCAAAGTGATCCAAGACTGTCGCGCTCAACAATTGTTAGGCAGGCGGCTGCTGTCGCAGGGGTTCTTCCCACCGCAGCGCGTGTTCCCTGTTTAACAGGAAATTTACTGGGAATTTCATTCTTAAAGCGCCAATTGTCGAAATCAGACGAAAAAAACCCCAAGAATACTGCGCCGCTCTAGCAAATTTTCCCTAAGAAAGAAAACAGGGAATTTTGTCGTGCTTGCAAGGTCGCAGCGAGCGTCAAGCAGGAAAAAATGTAACCGTCCAGTTCCTACACACTTGGCATCATTGGCAGATTCACGATTTTCTCGGCTTTGTTGTTTCAAAGCGAGAGGAGATCGAGCATGTCAGATCAATCATTACCAAAGGGCACGCTACGGCGAGGCGTTCTGGCGGGCACAGTTCATGACCGAGCCCGAAGCGCCGGTGCGCAAGCTGCTCTATCGCCGTGGCGGAATAAGTCACGCTGACCTGAGACCCATTTGGTCCCGCGTTTGAATGGAGAGTCTGTCACAACAGAGACAGACAATGTGCAAGAGCAAATGGGCCTTAGGTCACTATCCGAAGCACAATGTACGACTAAGCGGAAACCACGATTTGCGATAAATGGTGCAAGCATCTTCGTGGGCTGACACATCGATCACCGGAATGCACTCGGGCACGAAAACGCCCCACCCGTTGAAGCAGAGGTGCGGAGATTATTGCATACAATATCCGCATAATTTGCGGATTATAATTGCCTATGCGGAGATTATCGGCTATTATCCCATTACAAAATGCGGAGATTATATTGTGTATTCGTGGGAAAATGCCGACTGGCCAACCTTTAGGAGGAGCAGCGAAAAGCTAGAAACGCTTCTGAAATCGGTTCATCACGCGCAGGGGCGGCTCCTGGGGCGTATGGAAGCCCTTGGTTTCCAGCAGCGTAATGAAGCCCACCTCCAAACACTCACACAGGACGTTCTCAAAACCAGCGAGATTGAAGGGGAAAACTTGGACTATGAGCAGGTTCGTTCCTCTATCGCCCAACGCCTTGGCATAGATGCGGGTGGCTTCGTTACCGCGGATCGAAACGTCGATGCCATTGTGGAAGTGATGCTGGATGCCACCAACAATTATCTCTCTCCAGTTACAAGCGAGCGGTTGTTTGGCTGGCATAGCTGCCTGTTTCCCACCGGACGCAGTGGCATGACAAAAATCAACGTTGGCCACTATCGCACCGATGAGGCCGGACCTATGCAGGTTGTGTCAGGTCCAGTCGGGCGCGAAAAAGTTCATTACCAAGCCCCACCAGCCAACCGCTTGGAACAAGAGATGACGCACTTCCTAGCGTGGCTGGAAAGCAATGAAGAAAACGACCCTATCCTAAAAGCAGCCATTGCTCATTTATGGTTTGTAACCATCCACCCATTTGACGACGGCAACGGGCGAATTGGGCGCGCGATTGCTGACTTATGTCTGGCACGTGCAGATCAAACGTCTCAACGCTTCTACAGCATGTCCAAGCAAATTCGGGAGGAAAGGAATGCCTACTACGACATATTGGAACACACGCAGAAAAGCGGGTTGGACATTACCGATTGGCTTGAGTGGTTTCTCAACTGCTTACTACGCGCCATCCAAGGTGCCGGTGGAACATTAGACAGTATACTGAGCAAAGCGCAGTTCTGGGAAAAACTGGGCGGCACCCCCTTGAATGAGCGACAGGTGAAAATCCTCAACAAACTGTTTGATGGCTTCGAAGGAAAACTCACCACAACAAAGTGGGCCAAACTCGCAAAATGTTCCCAAGATACGGCTTACAGGGACATCATGGACCTTATTGAAAAAGGTGTTCTGGAAAAACTTCCCGAAGGCGGGCGTAGCACCAACTACTGGCTAGCTAACACCCCATAGCTATAAGGACGGTAACTTGGCTCGGGAACTTTTCAATACGCTCTATGCTTTGGACGCTGCCAGCTCAGGCAAAAAGGGGCTCTGGTCAGGATTCGCGCAGCTACGCTGACGAGCCCCCGTCTCTATTCGAAGGGAAGGTCAGCGTTCAACGCATAATTCGAACTGCGCCCGCCGCCTGATTGCTTCACCAGAATCCTGCGTTCCAAGAGATCGGTAATGTCCCGAAGGGCCGTATCCGACGAGCAGTTCTCGATCTTCGCCCATTTGCCGGTCGTCAGCTTGCCGACGAAACCATCCAGCAAGCGTACCAGCATATCTTTCTGTCGGACATTGAACTGAGCACCGGCATGCCGCTCCCAGAAGCGCGCCTCGGCAAGAACTTTGGATAGAGTCTCTTCGGCATGATCGAAAGCCCGATCAAAGACAGCCTAAAAACCAGTCCAGCCACGGCGTGATATCCAAACCGCATTTCTGGGTGGATTCCAGAATGTCGTAATAGGCATTCCGCTCGACCCTGATCTGCGCCGACATGAGGTAGAATCGCTGGGCGCTTGCCTTGGATCGCGCGAGCATCAGATCGGCAATCGCACGGGCGATACGGCCATTGCCATCGTCAAACGGGAGGGATTATCACAAATCATAGATGCACAATTCCGGCTTTTAGAACCGGATCGATATCGGGGCCGTTTTTCGAACCAGCCCAGAAACGCCGCCATGTCCTTTTCGAGACGTTGGGCTGGTTCACGTGAGCCCGGCCCGGCTGATCAGGATGCTTCCAGCAATTTTCGGAAGATCATGCCTTTGTGTACCACGTCGCCCTGGCCTTGCCGTGCTTGGAAATGCGGCCTGATGAAACGAGCTCACGCATACGCACTTTAAGGGTATTGCGGTTCGCGCCGGTCAGTTCTTCAATCTGCGCGAGGGTCAACCGCTCACGTGTTTTGAATAGCGCCAAAATTTGCAATGACAATTCCGGCAAGCCGTCTTCGCTGTCTTGCTCTTCGCGCTCCCGGTCAAGCCGAACCGCAAGCGTGTCCTTCTGCTTTTTCAGGGCGCGGAGAAAAAAGCCGACCCAAGGCGCCCAATCGGGCTTGTCTTTTTTCAGCGTCGTTTGCGTGCGGCGTAGCGCCTTATAATAGAGGTCCTTGTTCTCCTCGATCACGCGCTCCAGCGAGGCATATGGCACATAGACGTAACCCGCCCGCAACAAAAGCAAGGTGGTCAGTACACGCGATAGCCTGCCGTTGCCATCTTGGTATGGATGGTTGGCAAGGAAGCGCACGACGAAGACCGCGACGATGAGAAGCGGGTGAAGGCTTTCCTCCTCGATGGCTTTCCGCGTCCATGCGACCAGTGCCTCCATCTCGCGCGGTGTATCGAACGGTGTCGTCGTCTCAAAGATGACGCCAATCTCGTTGCCGTCCGTATCGAAGGCGACAACATCGTTGCGGAGCGTTTTGTATAATCCGCGATGCCGCTCGTCCTTTTCGCTGTGGCGAAGCAAGGTCTGGTGCAACTGACCTATATGGTTCTCAGCGAGCCGCATATCGTCATAGGTTTGGAACACAAGGTCCATCACCAAGGCGTAGCCTGCTACCTCCTGCTCGCCGCGCGTAGCGAAGGATTGGATTTTGATGTTAGCAAGAAGTGTCTTGACGTCGGCATCGGAAAGCTTCGCGCCTTCGATACGCGTTGACGAACCGATACTCTCGACGGTCGCCACTTCGCGAAGCGCATTGAGGCGGTCGGGCGAAAGTGTTTTTAGGGCGTCCCAACGTCCCTTAAACTCGTCGATTTCTGCGATGAGTTTAACGGGGTCGTGGCCCAGTACGATGTTTGGCTCCCTCATGTTTGGGCCGCCGGGATATTCGATTCCATACCCAATTATACCCGATAACGCCATCATCATCTCGGTGGCGTCGAACGGCGCATTATCTCGGTTTCTGGTCACCGGGCGTGCAATCGGCGGCAAACTCAGCCGGTGAAACCAGCCCACCGGACCTGGGAAGGGCGGAAAACTCCAGACCCGAGTGGTCCAAGGTTGGATAGCAGTGCAAATAATCAAAGGACACTGTTTCCAACCGGATGGTTGTCCTGGATGGTCGTCGGGGGGGGGGAGGTCAAGTTGCACATTTGATCGTCGGCCACTCCGCGGACATCGGCGGACATCGGCGGACAAAGGAACCTGCAAGCAGCAATCAACTATCGACCCTGAGGGGTTGAATATAACCGCCATTGTCGTCAATCCAGTCGCCGAGCATTGCCGTTGGTATGGCATGAAGCCGCGCGAATCCGTGACGCTTGTGAGCCAAAAACTGGGTCAGGCTATCGACTTGGTCATCGTTAAAACTGGACGGAAACGTAAGCACTTCCTGCAAGAACGCTGACGCCCAAGTCGCGTCCTTAGGATAATTGATCCCATGCGCATGGAGTAAATCGAGGACAGCCTCAGCGCGTTCAATTTTGCCGTCGGTCGGGGTATAGGAAATAATGCGCCCGGCAAAGGTGTTCTTGAGATCCGCCAGCAAGGCTTTGCCGGAGGATGCATCTTCGATAACGATGTGCGTGGGCGGGAAAGTCCGAACCAGCTTAAGAGCTGCCTGTCTGAGCCGCGTATAGTTTACGCGTTTGCGATACACCGAAACAAGGTCGCATCGATCATCGAGAACACCCCAAACAGTGCAGACAGAATAAGATGCCGTAGGCCCCTCACCTGAGGCTGCATCCCAAGAATGCACAACGAAATTGTAATTATTCAAATGCATGATCTGCGGGATGGCCTTAAACCACTTGCTGTCAAAAAGCGCCTCGCTGGTTGCATCGGGTTCTTGTTGAAACTGAGCAGCAAACACCGGTGGCGTCAGCGTTACACGCAATGCTTTAAGCTCAGCTGCGGACATCCGCGCAGGGTGCAGTGGATCACCGATCGATCTTGAAAAAGAAGAACCAACTCCCTTTGCAATTTTCTCTGCAGCCTGAGCGATCGCAGGTAGCTTGACATGGGTCCAACCTGATTGGTCAAGGAGAAACCCTGACAGATCGTCCGTATGGGTACGATGCATCGCCACGATGGTGATACCGTTCTTAGGATCATCAAACCGTGTCATCAATGTGCTAGAAAACCATTTGTTGGCCTTCTCGCGCTCTAAAGGTGATGCGTCCGCCTTTGCGAGATCATCGACCAGGATGACGTCAGCACCGAAACCTGTCGCAGGGCCGTCGACGGACGTCGCGAACAGATAGCCGTTGAGTGTCGTGCGAAGCATTGCGACTGACGTGTTCACCCCAATCTTGGTTTTGGGAAAGACTTTTTGGTACCAGTCCGCGGACATGATCGCGCGTGTCTTATTGGCATGCTCGACCGACAGCTTCTCACCGTAGGTAGCAAGAATAATCTTCGTATCGGGCGCTCGTCCCAGCAAGAATGCCGGGAGACAAACGCTAACGATGAACGATTTCATGTGACGGGGAGGCATGTTTATCAAGAGCCTCTTGTGGTCACCAGCTATCGCGCGCTCGACATGGTACGCCACCACGTCAATGTGTTCGCCGGGCACAAATTTGTTTGGCCCATGCAGTTGCTCGAAGCATTTTTCAACGAAGGCAAGAAAATCCTGCGCGAGAACGCCTTTCAAAAGATCAGTTACCATCGGTCTTCGCCTCCGCTGCGATTTTTTCACGAAGGCGCGCCTCAAAATGCTCCAGGATTTGCAAGTCGCCTGCGGTTGGCTGCAGTTCCTCGTTGGCGTCGATTTCATCACCAAGCATTTTCAAAACCATGGCGAACAAAGAGGTAGTCGCTTTCGCGTCACCCTTGATACCTTTCGCCACCAGGGATTTCACCATGGCGCGTTGTTTTGTGATTTTTTTGATTTTGCCGGATTCTTGGATGGCGATGCGCTCGGCCAACTCTTCGAGGATATCTGTCTTGAGATTTTTACCGCCTTTTGGCCGACCGTTGGGGTTGCCGGACTTGCCCTTTTTAAATTGGTTTTTCTTAGGCGGCTTCCCGTACCCAATCTCGTAGTTATCGTCATCGCTTGACTTTGTCATGACTGATCGCCTTCTTCGGCTCCGATCAAAGACAACGGCCCAGCCGAGCGCTTTGCGGCCGTCTCATCAAACGAAAGGCCGGTGTGCGAATGCGTAGGCTGTTTGCCTGTCAACTTGATCCAGCGCCTCAGCGACACATCCACGTAACGAGGGTCGAGCTCGACACCAAAGCACGTCCTTCGCGTGTTGTGTGCGGCCACCAAAGTTGTCCCGCCGCCAAGAAAAGGATCCAAAACAATGTCACCTACATCCGAGACATCACGGATGGCATCAGCAACAAGAGCGACTGGTTTTGGGGTGGGGTGGTCCTCCAGTGCCTCACGCATTTCCGCGTCGAATGTGTTGGCAGACGAGTATTCCCACACGTTTGAACGGTTGCGACCAAATTTTCCAAGCTGGATGTTGTTTTTGGCCGGACCCTTGCCAACTTTGAAGACCGCAACAAATTCATGTTGAGATCGATACATTGAGCCCATGCCCGCGTTGGGTTTACTCCAAACGCAGATATTCAGCAGATCCAGATCAAGCGATTTGCCTGCGCCCACGAGGATATCAATGTGACGCCAATCCATAAACGTGAAGATCACAGCACCATCAGATAGATGGCTTGAGGCAACAGACATGAAGTCAGCAAGGAACTGATGGAACTCGACGTCGGACATCTCACCGACACCCATAGCGAAATCGGCATGTTGCGGACCACTTGATCCGGACACGAACCCCGCAATCGGAATCCCGTACGGCGGATCTGTAAAGACCGCCTGCGCCTTCCTGCCACCCATCAAGCTCTCCACGAACTCACCATCACGTGCATCGCCGCAGCCGATCAAATGACGTCCCACGCGCCAAACGTCACCCAAGTGGCTGACGGGTGCACCGCTTGTCACTTTGGGCACATCATCCAGCGCGTCAGCCAGTGGACGGGGCAGATGATCGAGAATGAGGAGGTCGACCTCAGGCATATCAAAGCCAGAAGCCGTCACGTCAGCGTCCAGCCGAATCAGGTCCGCAAATTCTTCCGCCAGCGCTGCTTCGTCCCATTCAGGCAGCTCACCGAGGCGATCCAGGGCGATGCGAAGGAGTCGCTTGTCTTCGTCATCGAGATGGCATACACGCACCACCGGCACTTGCGGGATCTTCAGCACAATCGCAGCTGACAGCGCCGGCTCGGCATGAAGCAGTTGATTGGTCTCATCAACCAGGAATGGAAGAAGAACGCCGAATTTCTCGAGGTTTCTGGTCCATTTTTGGACGAGACCCCGATCTGATTTTCGGATCCGTCGGTTTGAAATCCAAAGCGACTCTGGATTCACGTACTCGACATGTGCATCTTGAGCAGAACGCCGAAAGGTCAGGAAATTTTTGGATATTCTAGGATGGTCAGACATTGCAGCAGCCTTGTATTTGGCTGCATAGCTCATCCGATCGAGCGAGAGCAGCCGGTTAACACCAACTGCCCGCCGCTAACCGTCCATGATACGACGTGGCCTTGATAGTTTACCAAATCACGCGGCGATTCGGCAAGTCCGGCGATTCAGTCAAACCTTATGCTGGCCTAACCATCTTGTGCTTCGTACGCCTTTACCGCTGCCGCGAAGGCCTCGATCGCGTCTCGCCAGATTTCAAGGTCGTCCGCTATCGAATGAATGTGAAGCGTCTTTCGATGGTCGTCACCGACATATGTAAGGCCGTTCCCCGGATTACTTTGAATGGGCTTTTCTAGTCGATTTGCCAAATCGGCGATGTACTGTTCGGTGAGATGCCGCGGCAATTTTCCATGGACGTCGACGGTCTGCACCAAGCCATCACGCTGAATGTATCCAAGATTGCAGGTAATCCCTTGTGGTGATGTCCACCTAAGAATCAGAGCCTTGCGGAAATCCGGGAACACCCCCAAGGGAGAAACGGCATTGAGAAATGTTTGAATCTTGGCTGGTAGGGCCGGGCTGATCTCACTCATAGCATCGAAGAACTGATCAGAAGAGATAGAACGCGGGGATTCCGGCAAGGCAGCAAGCTTAGAACCGGTCCTTGCATCACCATGCGGCACCGGCTGCTCAATGATCCCCCGACCGTCCGCGAATTCGATCACCGATCGGGTGATCATTGTTGTTTGGGCAAGCGTACGCGGGAGGATTAGATGGGAGCGCAGGTGCGGGAGCGCGAAGATAGCTAGTTCGACTAGTGCGAAAGTAAAATGCAATCCAGCGTGATGCTCCAAGAGCGCAAACAGTTGTTCTGTCTGACTATGAACCCCATCACCGACAACAAGAATGAGCACACGTCCATTCAGGAGATTGTTGGAAACCGCATCAATAAACCCCGCTTCATCCAGCGCATCATACTCAGCCATTAACTGGTACAGTGATTGCCCGCTGGCGATGGACAGGTCACGATCACCATTTCGCGAACGTGCTTTGAGAACCGCCGTCTCAAAAGCTTCGTAATCCATCTTGAACAAGCACGACGCATAATCGAGAGCCTGTGCCACGACTTTGCGACGCATCTCGGGATTGCGCCACAACTTCACTTCCGCCAACACAACATCCCCTGAAGGGGTCACAAAAACATTGTCCACATATCCGTTTGGCAGCTCCATCTCCAAACACACAGGAACAAGTCGATCGAGCGCCGGTTCTATCTGATCGATCGGTAAGCATTCAGGATGGTGATGGATCTGGTTCTGAAGCCATGCCTCGTCATAAAGTCCATCGCCAAGATGAATGCGATCGAGACCGACAGCTTGCGCGCCGTCCGGCACCAAAAAGGGTCGTGAGTATTGCGTCCTCGCCAAATCTATCCCCTGCCTTTTGCCTACGACAGAACGTATTTGTTCAGGTGCAAAGTCAAGATAAATGTGACTGATCGTCTGTAGACCAGATGTCGACACTCCACCGACCTTTAACTGGTGGAAATACGAAAGCGCCTAGCCCGGAACTTACGAAAACTGCGCCAGGAAAGCGGCTGGTCGCAGGAGGAATTTGCGTACCAAGCAGACCTCCATCGCACATATGTAAGCGATCTCGAACGCGGCACGCGCAATCCGTCAGTTTTGATTTTGGAGAAGCTGGGCAAGGCTTTGGGCGTGCCGCCAGGACGGCTTCTCGACTGATCGTGGGCATTCATGCCAAGAAGTCGCTGGACTTCTGCGACCATACGAGCGTTGGTGTGACAAGACACACAAGCTCGATATGGCAATGGACAGCACCACCCAAGAC
Source organism: Pyruvatibacter sp. (assembly GCF_040219635.1). Classification (NCBI taxonomy): domain Bacteria; kingdom Pseudomonadati; phylum Pseudomonadota; class Alphaproteobacteria; order Hyphomicrobiales; family Parvibaculaceae; genus Pyruvatibacter; species Pyruvatibacter sp. Next base: position 8,822 of record NZ_JAVJSC010000008.1, on the reverse strand, counting down.
TTGGTACGGCACCTCTTTGCGCGCATGTCAAAACATCTAGAAATCGCATTGGATGCGGCGATGGCTGGACAACACGCAACGGTGGATGATGCCATGGCCGTCGACCTATGCATCTCTATCGACCAGGCGATATCAAACGCCCAGGTGATAGCAGCCGCCGTCACCAGCATCGCTGAGACAGACCCCGGCTAGACCCTCAACACATCACCACTGGTCATGGACCACAGGTCCATGACTAGCCATGACCCACAATAGCGGCACGCCAGCTCCAGGACAGCAGGTCGCCATTCGAGGTCAAAAAGCTACAGGTTGACCCCGAGGCAATGCGGCTGCACGCTTCGCGAAGCGGACCAGCAGTGCACGCTGAGGTCGTGATCTTGCCGATAAAAAAACAACATAAAGGCGTTTATCCATGCGATCTCTCCCATCCCTCTTCTACGGCATTGCGGCGGCATCATTTTTCACCACCTTGGGCTTCGCTCAAGGGCTTGAAGAAAAATGCCTGCAGAACTTCTCCGACATATGTGGTGATGCCCAGGCTAATGAGTGCCTTGTTGGCGAAGCACAATGGCAAAAGGTGCTGCCCGAATGCGAAGGTGATATCCAGACGCTGTTTGAAATGGCCAATGAAGCCGACGCACAGATGGGTGCAGATGATACGTTTGCAGGCGAAGACGCCATAGCTCCCATGCACGGCAACAGCGATGAAGACAACGAAATGCTTGATGCGGAGGCTGGCGCCGCGATCAGGAGCTGCATAGACACGGCAGAAAACGACGGGCGTGACACAACGACGTGCATCAATACGTACTCGGATGAATGCATGGCGCGTCCAGAGAATGGAACAACGGCTGCCATGCGCCAGTGCATTCATCGCGAATTTGCAGCATGGGACAGTCTCCTCAACGAAGATTACCGCGCGCTCATGGCGTCACTTGAGTCAGACGAACACAAATCCCAATTGCGTGACGCGCAGCGCCTTTGGAATAAGTTCGTGCAGAGCTACTGTCCTTTAAGCCATGCGTTCAAAGGCGGTACCGTCTCCTTTATTTCTGGCGATCTTTGCATGATGGACAGAACGGCCCGCCAGGCCCTGAGCCTGCGGCAGTTGGGTGCAAGTGGCGAAGGAAACTAGACGCGGCGTGGCGCTAGCGCGACGCGTAGTCTTTCAACTTCTACGCAATCCCTGCTGAACCCCCGGCTACGCAGGCGCCAGAAACGAGGCCTGACAATGGACCGATTCATTCTGATTGCTGTCGCATATGCCCTGTTGAGCACAACAGGGCCGGCAAGCGCCTTCAATCCAGAAGAACACAAGGCTGTAGGGGATCTAGGGTCCGAAGCAGCGCTGCCACATATAAAAGCTACCCTTGCGAATTCGCACCTCTTGAAGACGAAAAGCGAAGAGGGTGAGATTCGCAGGGTGGTGCGCGAAGACATTCCCGACGACCCGCGGTTCAACGGTTCATATGTTCCGCGCGAGGCCGCCCATGAAGTCGACACGCCTTTGGTTGTCTGGGTTGGTGCAGCAGACAAATCTTCAGGCGAGTGGTTCACGTTCGGTGACCTGGTCTCACTTTACGGTGACTTCAGGCGCATAATCACCTGTGACGCCAAGGCGACCAACAACGATTGCCGCCTGACAGATACGCCCTCTCCCTTACCTGTCACATACGACGAGGCTACCTTTCAAAAGGCCCGGTATGCCGCGATGAAAGATCTGGCACAGGGATGGAACTTTTGGGACGATCACCTGATTACAAGTCAGGCCAGCACCGTCCTCCTGACGAACAGGGGCGTGATTGAAGGCAAGAATACGCAAGGCGCGTGGAGTGATGAGTTCTACAAGATAGCCAAGGGCAATCACTGGCATTTTGGGCCAACAGCTTTGCGCTGGTATGTCGCCATGCACCGCCAGGCTTTTTACCTGATGGCCCAGGCCGCCACACAGACCGACCCCAACAAGCGGGACATCCTGATCTGGAAGGCCATGCATTACGAAGGGCACGCACTTCATAGTCTGACCGACCTGTTTGCCCCAGGACATGTTCTGGTAGATCGCTATGAAACCACCAACGTTATGCTTACAGGAAACGACCAGCGCAATGCGCCGTTTCCCAAGTGGCAGGCGGAAATATGGGGAACAACATTCTCCGGCGGCGGGCCCCGGGACGGCCAATTGCGCCGCAGTCCGGTGTTTAGGGCCGTCCCAAAGGCAGATGACAATGATCTGGATGTATTGACGGGGCCGCAGTCAAACACCATACGCAACGCTCGTTACGAGAGTAATTTCCACAATAATTTCAACGCCGCTGGCGCTGAGGCTCGAAACCTCAAGTCACGCGCCGCGCAGTTTGGTTTGACAACGCAGCGCCCCCATAGCGACCTGCCGCACATCTGGCGGGCTTTGGGGGACGGTGACTTGTACGAATACCAGGGCAACAAGCGTCTGAACCCCGGACAGGGCGAATGGACATCAGTAGCTGTTGAAGATTCCATCCTGTCTCTCTTTGACGGCTATCAGGCTGTCCTGGAGGGCAGCGATGCCGCAAAGCTCTCCATGTCACCAGCCCTATTCGAGGCGTTGGCGGATATTCCCATCGAGCTTCGCAATGCCTGCGTCGACAATGAGGCGCATCCAGAGCGTTGCTTTGCACCTGACAACTCAGACGGGACGCCGGCAGCGTTTCGGTGGGTCAGCTACGCCCCACTCATACTCGAACTGCTGGGGCTTCCACCTTCAACGCTTGATGATGAGCGCCTATTGCCAAACTGCACAGGCCGTTCGGCCATCGATGGGCCATCGTCGAGCCTGCTCAAGGAAGGCTGTGAGCAGGCATGGGACGATGGCACGCCGCCGCAGACCGTTAGGCTCAAGGCCGCGTCCGAGCTCTAGGACCGGCACCAAGGGCATTGTCAGAAGGACAACTGACTTATTCGGATTTTGACGCTGGTGCGACCGCTAGGCAGCCGGCGCCATTCCGTCCCGAAGCGCTCGCTACACTGCAAAACATCAATTATGCAAGCGGCGGTCACTTGAACTAACTGGCGGACCGATAAGGTCTTGTGTCAGTTCAACTGCGGTTACCTCTGACTATGCAGCGGCTCCAGCTACACGTTTACGCTTTGGGGAATCAATGACGGCCGCAGATAGTCGTAGCGATAGCCGCCGATCGCGCCTCGTTCTGATATCGTCTCATCAATGTTTTCCAGGGTACGCCGGAATTGTTTTAATGAATCGCGCACAGCCCTATTGTCGAAGTAGTCGTCGACGGACCTGAGCTTCTTTCCTGACGATGTGTTGTCATGGTACTTGCCGAGCGTCGTATATTGTGAGGCTGATAAAACACTCCACAACTCCATAACCTCTTTGAAATGCTTTGCATTCGGAAGGTAGTCCGACAGCGATCCCGGCTCATTTCCAAAGTAGTCATGATAAAGACCTGCAGGCATGACATGGCCAAAGTCAGCTTGTGGAAAGTTAACGGCAGAGTGTTGTGCGGAAGCCGTAAAAATCATCGCCGAGACAGCTTGAACAAGATAGGAGCGGGTCAAAATTTTGGCTTCGTTCGTGCGCCCATTTTGATATTCGCCAAAGCCTAGAATTTTGCCGTCCCTGACAATTGTTTGAGCCCAGTGCTGCAGTTCGCAGTCGTTTTCGACATCAAGATCGGCGGCGTAATAGACCGACACATAACGGCAAACCCAATCCGTAATCGCGTTCCATAGCAGGCTGCCATCTTCCAAATATGGATAGGAAAAGCCGAGTCCTTTCGCCCCTTCGGGGCCTGGATATGCATGTAGAACATCAATATCGATCAGCGCAGAGGACGGTTCGCCATCACGACTTATTTTTTCCGTCCTGAAATGCCCGACGCCACGGTTGGCAATGTCACGGGGGAAAATATTCTCGTTGAAGAGGTTTCTAACTCTTTGGGCCAGTTGCGGATCTGAATCCAGTTTGCCTTGATCATAAAGTCCGAAGACCTCTTCTGCGATGTGCTGAAAATTGGACGCCATAGTGCCCGTGAAGTTGTGGTCGAATATGCCGCCATTGTTGCTTTGGGGACTTATGTTGATGAGGTCGGTGGTCGCAAAATCCGTAATGTTGATCGTTCCTTCAAGATGCGGCCTCAACAATTTGCTGATGGGGTGAACGTCTTTTGGAAGGCAAATGCCGGTCGAAACAGCAAGTGCTTCCATCCAAAGATGCGTCCGTCCTAAATGTCCCACCAACTGATGCTGGTTGAAGTCAGCGTTCTGCACGACAAATTTCGCGATTTGCCAGTTGGGATCCTCAGGCTCAACGAGTTCCGCCTTGTTTTCACGGCGGATCAAAATCGCCAAGGGCTTCAATTGTCCGTCTACGACAACAAAGAGTGCTTTGGGCTGATAACCATATCGACGTCTCTGTCTTTCGCCATGTTCTTCACTGTCACTGACGCTGGCATTGTCCCTCAGTGTACTGAGCGCATGGTAGTCCACCATGTAATAGTCAGACCCTGGCTGAATGAACGTACTGAAATCACGATCACTGACAACCCTTTCAAGCATGCAAGGGTGCACGCCTCCGACCCTTTGGAATGAAAAATATTGATCGGAAATCTCTGTCGCGGCGGTGACATCCTCATCACGGTCCAAGGCGATAGCGGCTTTTGCACCAAACTGAAGTGCCCACAAAGATGTTGGGTGCCAATCCACATACTCGCCCATGTTTAAAAAACGATCCGCGAGCGCCGATGTATCTGTAAAGCCGGAATTCGTTTTCTTTTCAGATCCGGTCCTCTGCAAACCCAAACCTTTTAGCGTCAATCCGTTTGAAGATGCCTTACCTGAGGGATAGTCCCACTCGACAGGTTTCCCGTCTAAATCGAATTCATAGACATTTTCTATCACGCGAGACTGCCCCGAACCACATGCGTCTTGCGGTAAGGACACGTCGACTCGTGCCCATGCAGTTGTTACAAACGGCAAGGATAACGCGCCGCCTAGTGCAAGGCGGCGATTGATCGTCAGGCGTGATTTGGTTGCCATGGTCTAGCTTTCAAAAAGAGCGAAAGAACGGACCGCAGCGTCCACTGTTTCAGACGGTAGCGTTGATTAGTTCACTTGACGAGTCCCCACTAGCACAACCACCTCTTAAGCACGCATTTGCGCTCCTTTGAAGGGAGGCCAGATTTGCCGACGAGATGGCTCAGGTGCCGGCGACCTATAGCCAAGAGAGGCATGTCGGCGTACGGTGTTGTAGTGGCAGCATCAGCATACGATGAAGGTTTTGGCTTCTCAAAGATCGTTGAGCAGGTCCACACTCAGGCATTCGCAACGTTGTTGCCCGTTGAAGTGTTGGTTATATCCGTTGTCATAGGGAGAGCCTGGCTTGATGAACACTGTCTTCATCCCGCTCTCGCAGGATCGCGATGTTCTGCTCTTCAGTGAACCTTGATCGCGTCATCGTCGCGCTCCTACTAACCTGCTCCTACTCAAGACGCACTCTGCTCATGCCTGGAGGAAATCTAAGGGCTCAAGTCAGTTTCGTTTCGGTCAACACTCCTGATGTCCATAAAACAAGAAGCGAGCCGTCAAATCAGACCCGGCACGCACCATAAGGAGGCATTATGGCCTTATTCCCTCTGCGCAATTTGCGCGCACTTACGGTTCCGCTTATTGGTGCACTTGCGTTTGGGCCCGTGACATCCGCAGCTGCCTATTCGCCGGACAACCACGAAGAGTCGATTGTCGAGGGCGCGCGGATTTGTGTAGCCGAGTATGGCGTCGAACTTTCCGATGACGTTCTCGAAGAAATGATTGAAGGCGTTCTTGAGCCTGACGATCTTGCTTTTTCCTCATTGCAGATGCTCAAGCAGCGGGTGGAGCCCGGCTCATACGGCAAGCAGCGCGATGTCGCGACGATCCGCATCGCAGCCCAGTCGATCCATGGCAGCCCCAATCCAACGGCACCAATTTACACCGACTCGGAGGATGACCAGAAAGCACTCGCACAAGCTACACGGCTACCCCAGAGTGATCTGATGGATAACCGGCTTGATGTAGAAATTTATTCCTACGACACCAATCAGGGTGTGCGTAACAAAATCCTTCTCAATGCCTCGCAGTTTCTGTGCGTCTCTCTTGCGCACGAGGACAACGACCAGAGCGCGCGGAAGTTTGGCAATTTCATGCACATGATCGGTGACACCTACTCGGCGTCTCATGTGCAACGATCTGAACCAGTCGGTTCTGAATGCGGTACCGAGAAGATCGAATGGCACTACAGCATGGATCTTATTTCATGGAAGCTGCACCGCCCCGCTGATCTGAACGCGGAGGACTGGCGGTTCCGGTGCCTGACGCAACATAGCGCTGATTTGATCAAGCAATGGTCACTGAGCCGAACAGCGGTCGCGAGAGTCGATGATGCTAACGACAAGACAGTCGCAGCCACTGCCGAGATGCGGAAATCTTTGAAGCTGCTCTGCAACAGGGTATTGCGGGCGGACCCGGACGTCCTCAGGCGGCCTGCCGGTGGGGCCAATGCTGGATACTCAAGTGCCTCGGGCACTGACTATTGGGAAATAATGTCGGAGAAAAAGCCTGACCTGGCGATCCAGCCGGTTGGCCTGACGGGGGTTGAGCAGGCGAAGGCATTTTACCAAAGGGTGGCTGACGCACTAAAGGAGGATGGCAGTGAGGCTGAATTCTCCTATCCGTCCCGTGACTACCCGGATTTTTGTACCAACATTCTAGCGGACGAGCCGCTCGACGAGCCGCTGCAATGCACCGCCCAGGAAATCGACTGGGCGATGGACGGCAGCGACCGCGTCGAGAGCATGTGGATACCCGCACGCCCGCTTCGATAGCGAAAAGAAGCGGGAAAGGGGCAAAAGCTACGTGATCAAGATCACCTAGCGCTGCACTTCCTAGCGCCGCACTTCAAAGATCACGACGTAAGATGAAAAGTCACCGACCATGCGTTCGGTAAACCGTCCGTATGCGTTGTCCGGCGTGATCTTGAATGTACCGATCACATCATCGGTACCCAGCATATCGCTTTCCATCAATGAAACGCTTATCTCCTTGGCAGCACTCATGAAGTAATGTGGTTCCCACGTTTCGCCGGACCGGATCGTATGAGTGCCTTCAGGATGACGTTCGCCGCTGCTGAACAAGAAATAGACCTCATCAGCGTCGCTTCCCAACGTGGCATCTTCAGCAGTCACGGATATGATCAATAGATATGGCTCAGGCGAGTTGGTCTGAGCAGCCGCGGACAAAGTGCCCAAGCCAAAGAAACCCAAAGCCAGAAGAGCTGCTGTCCATGCTCGACGCATGCTAGCCAATACACCATTGTTTTTTCTGTTTGTGAGGCGTGTCATTGTTGTGTCCCCCCGGGACAATCAAGGCGATGGGCGTTGCGACCATCTCAACCTTTGATTGAAAAAACTCTACCATGGCACTCTCCAATAGCAATGAATGGCATTTCTAAAGGCATCGGTTCGCAACAATCCCACAGTGACAACAGCCACCATCGGCATGCGACAGCGGAACGGCAAATTGTTACATCATCAAAATGACACCCGACACTGAGGTAGGAAGAACTTGGGTCTCCAAGCAGGTCTCATAGAAACAATCTGCGTTGGTAATGTGCTCGGTGAGTGTGTTCTATGGCGCGACAGCGACCAGAGCGTTTGGTGGACGGACGTTCAATCCTGCCGGTTGTATCGGCTCGCATGGCCATCCCTAGCCCTTACCGTTTATGAAACGCCGGAACGGCTTTGCTCCTTCAGCTTTCTGAGCGGCACCGACCAAGAAATCCTAGCAGCCTTTGCATCCGGCATCGCCATCTATGCGCCCGACAAAAACCACGTACGCTGGCTGCATCAGCCACAAGAACTCGGCGGAAGCCTTCGCCTAAACGATGGCCGTACAGACCCCAAGGGCCGCTTTTGGGTGGGCTCCATGTCAGAGGACCTTGTGCCCTCAGGCAGGCTTTACCGCACAGGAAAAGACGGAATTTTGGATATCAAGAAGGAAGGTATCCGCATCTCAAATGGTCTTTGCTGGGCCCCTGACGGGCGGACCATGTACTTCACCGACAGCCCCACGCGCCAGATACTCAAATGCCCCTACGATGCCGATACAGGCACCCTTGGCGACTGGCAGGTTTTTACAACGGTTGCTGATGGAGAACCGGATGGCGCGATAACAGATGCTGCTGGCACCCATTGGTTTGCGCACTGGGGCGAGGGGCGCGTTGTGGCGACGGATCCTACCGGAACCAGAACTCACGCGCTTCAGGTGCCGACACACAATCCCACCTGTCCAGCGCTTGGTGGGCCTGCCGGCAACCTGATGTTCGTAACGTCGGCCAAACAGGGCACCACACCCAGCGACGCTCAGGCCGGTCATCTGTTTATATTTGAGACCAACCTGTGCGCGGGCCCCACAGCACGCGCACAGGTTGGCAAAATGACGCTGGCTAGAATTCCAGGCGCACCGCAGCGGTGACTGAGTCCTCGCGGTAATCGTCCTGGAACTCGCCGTCGTAGAGCAGGCGTACGGAGAACACGTCCGTGAACTCATAGGTGAAGCCTGCGCCGAGCCCGGTGGAGAACTTGTCGCGCTTGGTGGGGCTTGAGATGAACGTGCCACCGCCCACAACCGAACCTGAGATTGGCTGGCCGGGGTCTGCAAGTTCCTGCAGCGCGCGGACATAGCCCTCGGGCAGGAACCGGCTGCCATTATCCAGTTCGTGGGTGTAGCGCGCTGCCACACCTGCCACAGCCCTGACAGACGTGATGTTCATGCTGTTGATGGTGGTGGGT